>JAKSCP010000409.1 GCA_022360535.1 Pseudomonadales bacterium
CGTCGAGTTGGAATCGCAATTCGGCCCCTTCGATCCAAGCTTGCAGGAGCCTCTGGGCAGCATGGAGCGTCTGTTTGGTGAGCTTGGCGATTTTGAACGGGTGCGGGAGATTCAATCCCGGCGTCTACAACTGCTCAGAACCTCGCGAGGGCTGGAACACCCCGACATCATTCCATTGGTCGAGGCAATTGTCCGCACCGAGATCCAGCTTGGCAATTGGGTCGAGATTTCTGATCACCTGGAACACCTGCGCACTCTGGCTCTGGCCAACTATGGCAATGACTCGCCTGAGTTGATGGCGGCACTGGAAAGGCAGGCTGACTGGTATCTGGCCAGAGTGTACCTGGACGAAGATCGGGAGCGGGCAGACAACTACATGGAGTCGCGGGAGTTGTACGATGATCTGCTGGACATGGCGGAAGACAACTACGGCGAAGACGACCCGCAACTAATCCCCTGGTTGTACAAGCGAGCCTATAGTTTGTATCAGCAAGTCGGGTTGCTGAATTCGGAGGGCAGTCTTCGCAGTCGAACCATCAGTGAAACCGTTCGCAGAGATGGAGAAGGGCGGCTGCAATCGACTCGCAGTCGGGGTTTCGGCGGTGGTTTTAGTCTCATCGACCCGTTTAATCGAATTCCGGTAACCGAGAATGGCGAACCCGTTGGGGTTGCCTATTTGCGACTCGCCAGCGGCTACATTGACGATATTCGTGATATCGCCGAAGCGGAGGGAGACTGGGAAACCTGGGCGATGGCCACTTTGTATCATGGCGATTACTCCCTGCTAAGAGGAAGAAACTCCGGGCGTGGGAGCTACCGCGAAGCTATCGAAAAACTCGAAGAGCTGGGTTATTCCTCTGACCGCCTGGAGCAGTTTTTCAATCAACCCATGTTGATTCCGGTTGCAGAGTTTTATTCTCGCTTCGACGAATTCGAAGCTCAGCACCTGGCTAGAGTGGGTGGTTTGCAGCCGGTGGTGGCCGATGACTTTGAAGTTGATGCCGACGAGCCCTGGGATGCGCCAGTCCATGCCGGTGTGTTCTATGCCTGGGAAGAAAGTGCTGGTGCTGTAGCCATGCCAGTGTTGAGAGATCCTTTGTTCGCGATGAACTTGCCTTATCATCAGGTGGACATGGAGTTTCGGGTCAATAGTCGGGGAGTGGTGTCAGGCGTAGATGTCCTGCAAACAGAACCCGAAGAGACACGGGTTCGCCGTCGTGCGGTGCGAATAGCCCGGGATTTGCGCTTTCGACCTGCTCTTTATGAAGGGCGGGCTCGCCATCGACCAGTGGTACAGCTACGTTATCGCATTTTGCCTGAAGACGATTAAGTTTCAATTTTTCAGGCACTTTTGCTTTCAGTCTCCCATCTGCTATTTTGGGAGTTACATTGTTGGCTGGTTTAGTCTCTAGGGTCATCTTATGAATACAAGAAACACTTTTCGCGCAGCCTTCGGCTGGCTGGTTCTTAGCTTCCTGGCAGCTTGCGCGACTACCAATGATTTAGATATCGCTGCGATTCGCAATGCCGAGATCACTAACTTTCGCGCCCCTGATGGGGAAGTACTCGCTAGTGGTCAGCCAACGGTATCTCAGCTTGGCATTGCCGCCAGGTCGGGGGTAAAACACGTGATCAATCTGCGCACAGCTCAGGAACAGGTCGATTTCAATGAAGAAGATGTCGTCGAGTCGCTGGGCATGGAATACCACTCTATTCCTATTGCTGGAGGGGCGGGTGTTACAGCGGAAAACGCGGCGTCATTGCAGCAACTTCTGGATCGGCTCGATGGCGAACCCGTTCTGGTCCATTGTGCATCAAGCAATCGGGTCGGCGCTCTAATGGCGCTTACCGCTCATGCCGATGGTGCATCGGTGACTGGCGCTATTGCCGAAGGTGAGCGCTGGGGCCTGACTTCAGAGCGTTTGCAGCAATTGGTGCGCGACAACCTCGGTGGCAATTGACATAGATCAGCTTTACCGCGAACTCTCCTAGACCTGCCTACCACTGATCATTATCTTCCTCCTGGATCATTCTGCTTGAAAAATTCAGGAGGAAGCCATGGGCTCCACCGCCGCAAAAACAGCCTGTCTGGCACTAGCTATCTCGTCGGCAATCGCCGCGCTGGCCGACTCATCCGCTAACGATGCCGCTCAGAATTGGGAAGTTCCCAGAACTGAGTATGGACACCCTGATCTGCAGGGTATGTGGAGCAATCGTACCCAGACACCCATTGCCCGACCCACAGAACTTGGTGACCAACGGGCCTATACCCCTGAAGAAGCCCTGGCGATCGAACAGCGTGCTGCCGAGGCAAACCAGCAGAAGTTTGCACCGCTGGACCCCAATCGAGATGCGCCGGTAGCAGGCAGCCGTATCCGCCAGGAAGCTGATCAGAATTTTACTGACATGCGCATTGATGTGTTGAGGGTGAAAGGGGAGTACCGCACTTCCATGATCATCGATCCACCGGACGGCCAGTTCCCCTTTAAAGAAGGCGGGCGTCAGAATGATATCTACGGTCAATGGCGTGCCGCCGGCTTTGGTCCGATGGATGGCCCAGAGATTCGTCCTGCCGGTGAACGCTGCCTGTCACGAGGAATACCGCCGATGACAGTGCCGCCTTACAATGCCAACTACCAGATCGTACAGACCGAAGATCATGTGATGATACTTGGTGAAATGGTCCATGATGCTCGGATCATAAAACTGGACGGCGAACATCAGCCCGGGGGCTTCGCGAACTGGATGGGAGATTCGGTGGGATACTGGGATGGCGATGCGCTGGTGGTGAAGACTGTCAATCTGCGTCCGGAAGCTTCTCATTTCCGAGTCATCTCCAGCGATCAGTTTATGCTGGAAGAACGCTTCGAAATTGTCGGTGAAGATGAGATTTACTACAGCTTCACTGTCACTGACCCGGAAATTTACAGCAGACCGTTTACCGAAGAGCTCACGTTAAAGCGCAGAGAGGCCGGTGAGCAGATTTACGAATACGCTTGTCACGAAGGCAACTACTCTTTTGCCGGAATCTTGGCCGGTGCGCGGCGCAACGAGGTTGATGCGTCGTTTCGCAGAGTAGTGGAGCCTGAATTTACCGGTGAGTCACAGTAATTCGGGATTTGAAGCGACTTGAAACGCTAGCAATCTCACGCCCGCAATACACCAACTACTGACCAAGTGCCCGTCACTCGGTTACACTCTGATGCACAAGAATAACGCCTAGCCCTGAGCGAGGAGAAGCATCATGAGTGAAGATAGCTCACCGAAACCTGCCACTACTATCAAGAAAGTGCTATTGGCTGATGCTCTGATCTGCCTGGTCGCCGGCTTGGGTATTGGATTTGCAGCCCTGTTGGGTCCGATGGCGGTATGGCTGGGTGCTGCAGATTTTCGCTTTGGCTTTGGCCTGTTGCAGTTTGTAAATACCTGGTCCGTTTGGATTGCTGGTGGATCACTCATTATCGCAGTAAGCATCGTTGCCATTGGTTTGGTGACCAAAGTAGAGGGTTCACTGAAATTAGGCAGTTTTGCCCTGATTGGTGCTGTTAGCGCTGCTCTTGCTTACTACATACCAGAAACCTTTAGGCCGCCAGAAGGAACACCGGCAATTCATGACATAGCCACCGATCCCTATCGTCCATTGGAGTTTGAAGCTATTGCGCCGTTACGAGCCGACGCGCCTAATAATATGGAATACGGCGTCATGGAAGGAGTCACTCCGCGCCAGCACATTGAGATGCAGCTGGAAGCCTATCCGGATATCGTGCCACAGGTTTACGATGAGTCAGTTGAAGAGGTTTTTAACCGGGCCATGGCGGCTATCGATCAGTTGGGGTGGGAAGTAGTCCATTCCGATCTCAATCAGGGTCGTATAGAAGCGACCGACACCACCTTTTGGTTTCGTTTCAAAGACGACATCGTCATCGAGATTAAAACCGATCGCATAGACACCATCCTGCACGCACGTTCTACCTCCCGCGTGGGTCGTAGCGACGTCGGTAAAAACGCAGCACGCCTAAGAGAATTCTTCTCTCTCGTCCAAAGCTAAACTTACACATTGGAAAGACGCTCGCGTTAGATATTTCGGCGAAGTAAATGCAAGAGCGTGATTCTCAGCTTGACCGTGTTCAGCGCCAGCAATCACCGACGACAAAGTGAATGTCCAGGGCTGGACATTCACGCTATTGAGAGATGCTGTGATTTGAGGCAGGGATGCCGACGTTCGCATAGCGAACGCGAGGAGACATTTATCAGCAGAATCACATTTCTGCGCCAGTAAATGTCGACGACAAAGTGAATGTCCAGGGCTGGACATTCACGCTAAAAAATCAAGCAGCTTCTAGCTCTGAAACTATTTCACTCAGAACATCAACGATGGCGGGATCGAACTTGCCAGAGCGAACGTACTTGCCCAGTTCATTCAGAGCCGCATGACCATCCCATGGATCACGATAGGGGCGCTTGGAAGTCAGGCTGATGTAAGCCTCAGCAACGGCAAGAATGCGCGCACCCAGTGGAATGTTATCGCCTTTAATGCCCGCAGGATAACCGGAGCCATCGTAGTTCTCATGCGAACACTCGATTAGCTCAAGCATACGTTCATTTTCATAACCCGCATTGCGAAGTTTGCGCACACCTTCTCGCGGGTGCATATGAATGTGGGTGAAGTCGTCTTCAGTAAGGCCACCGTTTCTGTTGAGTATATTTTCGGGCACGATGGTCTTTCCTATCTGCCCCAGATAGCCTGCCTCCAGGATATCGTGTTTTTCTTGATCTACCAGACCCATTCTGTCGGCTATCAAGAATCCGGTGATACGGATTAATTTCGAAAACCCGACTGAGCCATCGATACATTCGACCGGTAAAACCAGGTCTTCAGGATAAGCGACGAGCTTGTTAAGTTTTGGCTCAAGGTCTTGCAGCAGCGACTTTGGCAGTTGGATTGCTTTTTCCAGGGTGCTCTTGAAGCCTACTACTTCGTACAGATGTACGGTGCTACGTCTGCCTCTGACGGTAAGGTCTCGCTGTTGCTCCAGTACCATTGCGTTCTCAGCATAGGCGACCTTAACGTCAGCGTTTTCCGGCTCTGCTTCCATTGCAGCCTTAAGGTGTACGCGAGCTTGTTCCGGATCGTTTGCTTTGAGAAGTAGCTGGGAAACTTCGATGCGTAAGTTTACGTCTTTGGGATTCTGCTCAATGCTTGCTAACAAGGCATTGATTTCGTCGACGACACCAGCGTTATCGAACTGGGTATAGGATGCCAGTCCCGAAACAGGTTTGAATTCGAATATATCGTTACACTCTTTATAGGTTGCTTCGTCGACAGTGACATGACCTGGTTCGCACATCCCTTCAATCCGCGATGCCAGGTTTACGGTATCACCGAACGCGGTGAAGGACTGGCGCTTGGCTCCGATGATGCCTGTTGTGGCAACACCGGTAGAAATACCTACACGCAGTTTGAAGGGGTAATTGGCTTTACGCATGCGCTCCTGCATTTTCCAGGCCGCAGCCACGCATAACAGTGCGTGTTTTTCATAACGGATGGGCGCGCCAAACTCTGACATGATGCCATCGCCCATATACTTATCGATATGAGCATTGTATGTCAGCAGGATGTTTTCCATATCCGCCAGGTACTTGTTCAACTCGGTGATTACCACTTCGGCAGAGTGTTCTTCGGAATACTGAGTGAAACCCTTTAGATCGGAGAACATCACACTGATGCGGCGGTTCTCCGTACGGATGCGGTTCTCGATCATCAGTTTAACAACCGCAGGATCCATGGTGGAGTAGAGGGCTTCTTCCACCTTCTCTTTATGGGCGCGGATAGACTTGGTTTTTTCTTCCAGCGCCTTGGTGCGTTCCTCGACCTTGTAATCCAATTCCGATTCGAATTCACGAATCGTGGTCATGGTCTGTTCCAGGAGTTCGGCGTTGCCGCTCGCTTCGGCTTTGGCGCGCAGAGCTTCGGTCATTTTGTCTTGCAGCTCGCGGTGGGTAAATCCCACGATAACGGCTGTTAGGATCAGGAAACCGGCCCAGGTCAGGATGAACGCCCAAAGACCAAACAGATCGATTTGGCCAGTGAATCGGTCTGGATAGAGACTGGCAAAGATAACGATCATCAGGAACGTTAAGAATGCGCCCAATACACCCGACCGAATTCCCAGGTAGTAGGAACTCAAAAGAACAGGTAGGTAAAAGAAGTTTAGAAATGAAAGCTTGGCATCGACAAACCATACGATGACGCTAACGCAAACCAGAATGATGAGGACGAATACGCCTTCAAAATTATCGATGAGGTACTGTTTGAGTGCTTCCATTGAATCTAGCTCGAATCCTGGGGGAGGTCTCTACAACCTTTTGTTTTGTGGCTGCATTATAGCTTTGCAGCTTGCTTTATAAATGGTCAATGAGGGACAAATTGCGGTTTATTTTTATTAGTAGTCCCAGTCCGTGGGCAGGTTTCGGGTAAGATTTAATCACTTTTGTCAGGCGCTAACAATAATTCGAATTCAACAAAGTGATGAGGTTCAAACTCTGAAAATTTTGCCGCGAATATTCCCTGTTCGCGATTAGATTTTCCAGCTTCAGTCGTCAGCGCTGTGCCCACCCCCGATCGTCACTATCCCGCCTGAAGAGTGGGATGTGAATTGTATTCACCCACTACTGGCTGCCTGGATTGCAGTGCTGAGAGTCTTTGTGCCGCCTTGACTGGCCTGTGCGGGCACTTCGGTTTGTCTGAAAATACCGCCACCCGCCGACCGTCAGTTGCAATGCCGTGGTGGGACATTATATTTGGTCCTACCAATTTGGTCTGACCAAAATACTGCTTGAGCCGCACATGACCTCCACCAATACACTCAGCAATGAGATCGCCGGCGAGCTGCGTGCCGAAATTCTGCGCGGGCACTACCACCCAGGAGAACGACTGCCTTCTGAGCGAGATTTGTCTGCAAGGTTTGGCGCCAGCCGGGGTGCTATTCGCGAAGCCCTTTCCCAGCTCCGCCAGCTTGGTCTGATCGATGGTCAGCTTGGCGGCGCTCGCGTCAGAAGGCTCAAAGACGCGCGCATTGCTGTGTTGGGCCCATTACTTTCTCTGAATGACACTCCCGACCCAAAATTGATTGGTCAGGTCATCAAGACCTTCGGGGCTTTGGCGGTACTTACAGCCGAAGAGGCAGTGGCTTCTGCGAGTCAGGATGAGTTAAACCGGTTGCGAGATATCGTCGTATCCATAGACAGTCTGGCAGGAGACTCTGCGCGGCAACAAGAAAAATGGCGTGAGCTGATTAGCAGCCTGTCGGAAGTAGCGGACAACCTGGTTGTACAGCTCATTCGCAATGATCTGCGAGCCCAGTTCGTTGATCAGATGACAGAGCTTGGAATCCATGCTGCTTTCCGCAAACGGGTAATGACCCAGATACTGGCGGGACTCAAGCAGGGGTTGAGTAAAAGGGATATAGAAAAAACAGGGGCTGCAGTAAAACTCTATTTCGAGGAGCTTGGCCTCATTATGCAACAAGCACTAGCAGATCATCACGACGAATATCGGAAACAGGCAAGTTAACTGGCACACGACGGTTATTGGCTTTAACTACGTATAAATAAAGAACAAGGGCACAGGAGTCTTTGCATGAAGCGGATCATACTCCCCATAGTAATCCTCGGTGGTTGCTTTTCAGTTGCGGTCGCACTTATCCGCAACCCGACCACTGTGGAAGAAGCGGCGTTGGAAGTTATTCCTGTGTCTGTGCGGGTCATCGAAGTTGGACTGGAATCGGTCGAGCTGGTGGTTGGCTCTCAGGGCAAAGTGCAGGCTGCCCAATCGGCCAGCATTTCTGCGCCGGTTGCAGGCCCCATAGAATGGATCTCACCAAACATGGAATCGGGTGGCTACGTGGAGGCTGGTGAGCCTCTGTTGCGACTCGACGATGCGGACTTTGAAACTGCCCTGGCCCGATCACAAGCTACGTTGCAACAGGCAGCAGCAGAGGCTGAGTTCGCCGAGCAGGAATTGAATCGATTACGCGAGTTGGCCGATGAGCGCCTGGCCAGTGAATCACAATTGCAGGATTCAGAACGCCGAGTCGAGGTCAGCAAAGCCCAGCTGGCAAATGCTGAGGCGAGTTTTCGCCAGGCAGAACTCGATTTACAGCGCACTGAGATTGTAGCTCCCTTCAATGCTGTCATCGATCGCAGGGAGGTGGAACTGGGTCAGTATGTGAATCGCGCGCAAAGCATCGGATTGCTCTATGGCGCGGACGAAGTTGAGGTCAGGGTGCCACTGGCTATTCGCCAGCTAGGTTTTTTGGATATACCTCTTAGTCAGCGAGGCGAATTGAATCCGGAACAGGCGCCCGATGTTGTCTTGACAGGCTACTACGGTGGACAGGAGCACACCTGGAACGGTGAATTGGTAAGAATCGAGGCGTCAATCGATCCTAACAGCAATACTGTCCAAACCATCATTAGAGTTCAGCAGCCGGAGTCAAATGCTGGCTACCAGAAAGAATCGATTCCGCTTCCCATTGGCTTATTTGTGCATGCCGACATCCAGGGCAGATTAGTTGAAGACATCATCTCCCTGCCACGTTCTGTGATTCGCAATAACAATCAGGTGTTGGTAGTGGATGCTGAGAACAAGATGTATTTTCGCGAAGTTGAGATTTTCCGCCTGGAAGAGCAGCAGGTGCTGATCAGTGGCGGAATCTTGCCCGGCGAGAAAATTTGCATCTCACCGATTCAGGCTGTAGTCGATGGCATGGCAGTTCAGCCTGTGGTCGAAGTCATCTAGACATCAAGAAATCATTCGACGAGGAATAAAGTGCGCACTCCAATCACCTGGTTTGTAAAGAATCCAGTCGCCAGCAATCTCCTGATGTGGATATTTCTGGTAGGTGGATTCGTCGCTTATCTCAATCTGAATCAAGAAGAATTTCCTGATCTTGATTTTGGTGTTATTCAAATAAGTGTTCCTTATCTGGGGGCAACTCCCGCCGAGGCAGAATCAGCCGTGTGCTTGCGCATCGAAGAGGCTTTGGAGGGCGCGGAAAACATCGATGTGTTGACCAGCACAGCGCGGGAAGGCGGCTGTGATGCCACTGTTCAGTTAGCTAACGGGGCAGACTTGAATCGAGTCCTCAATGATGTGAAAGGTCGTGTCGATGCGATCACTACCTTCCCGGCGGAAACTGAGAAACCCATCATTCGATCATATAGTCGTACTGGTCGGGTTTTGACACTGGCCTTGTCATCGGACACTAATGATCTCAATCTCAAGACCATTGCTGAAGACATTCGCAATGATATTCTGGACTTGCCAGAGGTCTCCCAGGTCAATATTGAATTCATTCGCCCCTTGGAAATTTCGATCGAAGTTTCTGAATTTACTTTGCGTCAGTACGGTCTGACCTTATCGCAAATTTCCCAAGCGATCGCACGAGCATCCCTGGACCTCCCGGGTGGAACAATTCGCACCGAATCGGGCGAGATTCTGATTCGTACCAAAGGGCAGGTTTATCAAGGTTCAGAATATGAAGATGTCGTTGTCGCATCTTATCCCGATGGTACACAACTGACCTTGGGTGAGATCGCTACTGTGCGCGATGGCTTCGAAGAAGGCTATCTGGATGCGCGGTTAAATGGGGTCAACTCGGCAATCATTGACGTTATGCGAGTTGGCGACGAAGACATTGTTACTTCGGCGCGCCAGGTCAAAGACTTCATGGAATCTGCGGATTTTAATCTGCCAGAAGGAATGACCCTGGAGATAGTTACTGATTCCTCAATCAGCACCCAGACACGGATTGCTACTGTCGCGCAAAATGCCTACACGGGCTTGATGCTGGTGCTAATCATTCTTGCATTGTTCCTGCGTTTCAAGATCGCAATCTGGGTGGCTGCGGGTATCCCGATCGCTATTGCTGGAGCGCTGGCTATCTTCCCGGCAATGGGGCTGGCCATCAGTTCGCTAACAGTAATGGGATTCATCCTGGTACTGGGTATCGTAGTAGATGATGCAATCGTTGTGGGTGAGCGTATACACGCTTACGAACGCAAAGGACTTGGTAAAGAAGAGGCGGCAATCGAAGGCACTGTGGAAGTTTCAGTGCCAGTGATTTTTGGTGTTCTCACCACTATTGCCGCGTTCCTGCCATTGTTGTTGCAAACCAGTCAGTTTGCCGCGTTCTCCGTCGTTATCGGTGGCACTGTAGTATTTTGCCTGATCGCCAGTCTTATCGAGTCGCAACTAATACTCCCCGGCCACATTGCTCATCGAAAAACCGAAGGTTATCTGTTTGAAGGCACCTGGTTCGTAACGGCCTGGCAAAATATTCAAACCAAAATCGCCCTCAGCCTGGAGCACTTTGCCGAGCATGGCTATCGCCGTGCTCTGCGAAAGGTATTGAAGTATCGCTACGCGGCATGGGCTACGGCCACCGGAGTCATCATGATCGTGCTCGCTCTGGTGATGAGCGGCCGGGTTATCTTTCAGTTTATGCCGTCTATTGAGGGCGATACTGTTTACGGCACTGTCCGTATGCCTGCCGGTGTGCCTGCTTCGCTTACTCAGGACGCAATAGATATCATCGAGGATGCTGCACTTGAGCTTGTGGCAGAGCTGGATGAAGAATTAGTGCAATTGAAAGCCAGCGGTGCTGCACCAGAGTCCACCGAAGCTGTGGTCGATAGTGTGCTTACCATTATTGGCGGCACCGCACCCCGAGGCGGCCCTGGTGGAGGGCAGCGTAACGCGGGTAGCAGTGAAGTGGCAGAAGTCGTGTTGTACCTGGCACCTTTTTTCGAGCGTGGAGAAATTAGCTCAGCGGCTATCAGGGATCGCTGGCGCGAAAAGGTGGGAACTATACCGGACGCCATTGAATTACAGTTTGTATCGGACACATTCTCCGCAGGCGATGCAATCAACTTCCGACTGGAAGGCCGAAACGAAGATAATCTGAAAATCGCATCGACGCAGTTACGTGAAGAACTCATGCGCTACCCCGGCGTGTTTGACGTGTCCGACTCGTTCAGGGCGGGCAAACAGGAAGTGCAGATTCAGATTCTGGAACGTGGCAAGACTCTGGGTCTCACACTAAATGATATTGCTACTCAGGTCAGGCAGGCATTCTATGGTGCTGAGTCTCAGCGCATTCAGCGAGGCACCGACGATATCCGTGTCATGGTGAGGTACCCGGAACCGGAACGGCAGTCGCTGGGGAATTTGGAAGAACTGCTGATCCGCACGCCAAATGGCGCGGAAGTGCCTTTCCTTAGTGTTGCTGACTATTCTCTAGGCAGCAGTTACTCATCGATCAATCGTCAGGATGGTCGCCGCGTTATCACTGTTCGCGGTGATGTGGATCGATCCATTGTGAAGCCTGATGAGATTCGTCGGGAGATAATTGCCAAGTACCGTCAACAATGGGATCGGGAACTCGATGTAGTCATGGTGATTGGGGGCGAAGGAGAGCGCGAGATGGAATCATTGTCGGAACTGCTGACTTTGGTGCCTATCGCCATGCTGGTTATCTTTGCATTGCTGGCTGTTCCACTGAAGTCCTATTTGCAGCCCCTTATAATTATGAGTGTGATTCCTTTTGGTGCCATCGGCGCCATCTTTGGCCACTTCATTATGAGTGCGGACCTGGTTTTCTTTTCCATTCTTGGGATCATCGCGCTGAGCGGTGTGGTAGTGAATGCCAGTCTGGTGTTGGTGATTACCGTCAACCGGTTGCGTGATGAAGGTATGGGTATGGTGGAGGCAGTGTCGAAAGCCGGCATGCATCGATTCAGGCCGATCATTCTGACTTCGATTACCACCTTTGTGGGCCTGGTGCCCTTGATGGCAACCGCGAACCCGGCCACGTTCTTCATTATCCCAATGGCGATTTCACTGGCCTACGGTGTACTGTTTGCCACGCTGATTACCTTATTTCTCGTACCTTGCCTGTACCTCATCCTGCATGATTTCACCGGGCATACCGATACCGCCGAAGAGCGCGCACTGGCATATCAACACTAGTTCACTTACTCTATTCGTTCTCTGTTGAGACGAATGGAGTGGGTGCGGTGGCGCCGAAACACAATACCTCCATTCTAGTGATCATCTGTCCATTAGTGACGAAGTCTATTTAGTGGTTATCCAATGGTTGGTCACGACTGGTTAGTAATAACGAGGAACTTATGAAAAAGGTTTTTATCTTCCTAAGCGGGCTGTTGTTCACGATCTCTGCACTGGCACAGACTAATCGCATTGATACTGTGCGCGCGGATGCACCAGAGCTTGCTAACTTTGGCGAATACACTATCGGCGTGCGTCAAGTGGAGTTTCTTGCTCGCAATCGAGTTGATGTTGTGGATACTCCGCGGGATGGTGAGAACATTTACTACGACAGATCCCTGATGATCGAATTGTGGTACCCCGCTGTGCTGGAAGATGGCCAGGAATCAGGCGGTACTTACCAGGCGATAACCCGTAACCCGGAAATCGTGGCAACTTTACACGGCAGCGCGGTGCGCGATGCAGAGCCTGATGCCAGCGATGGGCCTTATCCACTGGTAGTCATTTCACATGGTCATCCGGGCAACCGATTTCTGTTGAGTCATACAGCGGAAAGCCTGGCGAGCAAGGGTTATGTGGTTGCTTCCATCGATCACACCGACAGTACCTATGAAAGTGTGCAAAATTTTCAGTCCACTCTATACAACCGGCCACTGGATCAACGCTTTGTAATTAACACCCTTGCCAGTATGGAAGGGTCTGACAGGGTTCTTGGAGACATGATTGACGGCGACAATGTTGGTGTCATTGGTTATTCCATGGGAGGTTATGGGCTGGTGAATAACCTTGGTGGTGGCGACAACGATGAGATGATTGAG
>JAKSCP010000422.1 GCA_022360535.1 Pseudomonadales bacterium
CTGGCCAGGGAACGCACCGAGAAGTACCTGAAGCAACTGGGCCTTTGGGACAAAAGAAACGAGCGATCACGTTCGCTGTCTGGAGGCATGAAACGACGCCTCATGATTGCCAGAGCGCTGGTACATGAGCCCAGGTTGTTAATTCTCGATGAGCCAACCGCCGGTGTGGATATCGAATTGCGCCGCTCCATGTGGGAATTTCTGACGGAGATTAACGGTAAGGGCACAACTATTATTCTGACTACGCACTACCTGGAAGAGGCTGAACAACTCTGCCGCAATATCGCCATCATTGATAATGGCGAGATAATTGAAAATACCAGCATGAAGCAGTTGATCGCCGAGTTGGATTCACAGGTTTTTGTACTGGACTCTCAGGACAGCATAAGTAGTCCACTTGAGTTTTCAATTGCGGGGGTGGTAGCCAGGCAAGTTGACGAGCACAGCCTGGAAATAACCATCCCGGCGGGCGTTTCTATGAACTCAGTGTTCGCCGAGATCAACGAGAAAGGCATAGATGTGAGTAGCATGCGAAACAAAACCAACCGTCTGGAGCAGCTCTTTCTTGCTCGCTTGCAGCGCAACGGGATGGGTAAATAGCAGAGTCATGTACGGCAATCACAAAATAATTGCTTTCGAAACGATAGTAATAAAAGAAGTAAGAAGGTTTGCCAGAATCTGGCTGCAGACCCTGGTTCCTCCTGCCATCACTATCGCACTCTATTTTGTCATCTTCGGCAATCTGGTTGGGCGGCGCATCGGGGAAATGGGTGGCTTCCAATACATGGAATTTATCGTCCCCGGCCTGATCATGATGTCAGTGATTCAGAACTCTTATTCGAATGTGGTTTCCAGTTTCTTCAGTCAGAAATTTCAGCGCAGTGTGGAAGAACTGTTGGTGTCTCCAGTCCCGAACTACGTCATTCTTTCTGGCTTTATCGTGGGCGGGATGGCCAGGGGGCTGGCAGTGGGAACGATTGTCACTTCGCTCTCTTTGTTGTTCGCCGATTTGCAGATAGCCTATCCGCTGGTGACTATCTCGGTGATCCTGTTGACGTCTATTGTGTTTTCGCTGGCTGGTTTCGTTAATGCAGTGTTTGCAAAGAGTTTCGACGATATCTCTATTATTCCAACCTTTGTGTTAACACCACTCATTTACCTGGGAGGTGTGTTCTATTCGGTACAGTTACTGCCACCATTCTGGCAAACCGTTTCAGCACTGAATCCCATCTTCTATATGGTTAATACTTTTCGTTATGGGTTTTTAGGGACTTCTGACGTGGACGTGGTGTGGGCATTCGTCATACTGGGCGTGTTTATCGTCATACTTTATTCGAGCTGTATTTGGCTGTTACGGCATGGAACTGGAATTCGTCAATAAAAGCAGGAAGTAGACAATGGCCGACAACCCGCTAGGCGAAAGTATCCCCAGTCCCAGTAAGTACGATCCGGGTATTCTGTATCCGATACCCAGGTGGCCCGCTCGTTCACTTCTGGATATCGACAAGAAAATCCCGATGCATGGTTTCGATCACTGGCACGCCTATGAGTTGTCCTGGCTAAACCAGAAAGGTAAACCACTTGTGGCAGTGGCTGAGTTTTTCTTCAATGCAGACTCAGAGAACATCGTAGAGTCCAAATCATTAAAGCTTTACCTGAACTCATTCAACCAAGAGAAGTTTGAAGATTCTCAAAAAGTCTCCTCTATCATTAGCAATGATCTTTCTGCTTTAAGTAAGTCAGAAGTAAAAGTGGTCGTGAGCGGCGCTGAAGACCCACAATTCGGCACTCATTCGCTGGGCCAGAGTAAAAGTATTGATAGCCATGACGTAGAAATGACTGACTACGAAGTGAACGCTGAACTGTTAACTACCACAGATGAGCTTGTATTTGATGAAGACGTTGTCACTATGCTTTTTCGTTCGAATTGCCCGGTAACCGGCGCGCCGGATTGGGCGAGTGTACAGATCGTCTATACTGGTCAAAAAGTCGATGAAAGAGCGCTGCTGAAATACCTTTGTTCTTATCGTCAGCATCAGGCCTATCACGAAGAATGCGCAGAACGAATTTATCGGGATCTCATGGTGCAATGTCAGCCTCAGGAATTACGAGTAGGAATGAATTTTCTTCGCAGAGGAGGGCTGGATATTAATGTGTATAGAAGTTCAGCCCCGATCAATTCCGACCAGGCTGCAGCACGCTACATACGCCAGTGAGCGGCTTGTAGTTAGGGTATTCCTGGGGTAAGGTACGCGGCCTGTCGGGTGGGGCCCTTCGAAGGGTCAGGCTAGAGATTTATTGGAGATGTAAAGTCGCTAGTTTTCTAGGATAGCAGATGTAAGCTGATTGAGTTCCTGGAAAGTGTGTAAGTCGAAAGGCTTCGAGGGTTCGAAAGCTGCGAAGCAGCGCAGACGTCGCACAAAGTGCGACGTCCCGGATTCTAAGAGGTTTTGGTGTGTGTCCGAATAGGGCAACCCTTACAAGGCTAGCAACAGATTCTATACATAGCCTGCACGATAACTCTTTAGCCAGGAGTCGTAAGGTAGGGGAGTCGGGTGAGGATTTTGGCTCAGCCAAAATTCGAATCAATCCCTCCCTCAGGCTCGCGAAGCGAGCTCATCACGAAGCATGCAATGTGCTTATAAAGAACACGGTGAGGTGTCCGAGTGGTCGAAGGAGCACGCCTGGAAAGTGTGTAAGTCGAAAGGCTTCGAGGGTTCGAATCCCTCCCTCACCGCCAATAAATAGAAAAGGGGTCCAACGGACCCCTTTTCTATTTATCAGTTGATGGGATTGCGATGAAGAACCCTTCGGTTCGAAAGCTGCGAAGCAGCGCAGACGTCGCACGAAGTGCGACGCCCCGAAGGGGCGAGGAATTCAGCTAAGCTGAATTTTGAGTCAATCCCTCCCTCCGGAGTGCGAAGCACTCCTTTCAGGAGCAAGCAACAGATACTATTCAATTCCTAGATCCCAAACTTTCAGCTATATGGAAGAAAGCAAGGAGATCAATCCCTCCCACCAAAAGTTCAACTAGCCTCATTACTCAACAGATACTCTCCTTTACCTCTCCCATACCGCTCCACCAAATAGTATCCTCTCCCAAAACCAAGAAGTTCCAATTTGGGGGAACCATGCTAAAACTCAGTAGAAAGTTTCTTCTCGTTCCTGCCTTGGTGATTGCAGGATCACTTACCCACGCTCAGGACTGGCCAAGCTACGGTGGTGATAATGGCTCAAGGAAATACGTGCCGTTCGATCAGATCACCGCAGATAATGTAAATCAGCTGACTGCCGTCTGGTCCTGGGACAGTGTCGATAACGAAACAGTTACTGCCAACATCGCCGACGGGAACTCCAGAGCGGTGCCTGGACCATATAAAGCAACGCCTATAGTTATCGACGGCGTCATGTATGTGCCAACTTCCTTCGGGCGAGTAGTTGCTCTGGATGCTCAGAGCGGTGAAGTACGCTGGACCTTCGATACCCAGGCCTGGGAAGCAGGCAGACCTCCAAATCTGGGATACAACACACGGGGAGTGGCTTATTGGGAGGGTAATGGCAAGCGCCGTATCCTGTTTGCAACTAACGATGCCTATCTTTGGTCACTTAATGCTGAGAATGGCCAGCCTGATAGCGGTTTTGGAGACGGCGGCAGAGTAGATCTGAGCCAAGGGCTGGGAAGGGAAATCGACAAAGCGCAATATGGCGTTGTCTCACCAGTTCTTGTTACCAATGACAAGGCGATCGTAAATTCCATAGTCAATGATGCGCCCAGGGGCCTGCAAACTCCTCCCGGCCATGTCCGTGCATTTAATCCAGAGACTGGCGAGCTGGAATGGATGTTCAGAACTATTCCTCAAGCTGGCGAATTCGGCAATGAAACCTGGGAAGAGGGTTCCTGGGAGTACTCAGGCAGCACCAACTCCTGGACAATCATGAGTGCCGATGATGAATTGGGCATTGCCTATATTCCTATCGGTACACCAACTAACGATTGGTATGGTGGTATGCGCAAGGGCGATAACCTGTTCGCCGAGAGCCTTGTTGCACTTGACGTTGATAGTGGTGAAAGGGTCTGGCATTTCCAGATGGTGCATCATGGGGTGTGGGATTATGACCTGCCTGCGGCGCCAACCTTAGTGGATATCACTGTAGACGGTCGGCAGATTAAGGCGGTTGCCCAAATCTCCAAGCAGGGATTTACCTATGTCTTCGATCGAGTCACCGGAGAACCCGTCTGGCCTATTGAAGAACGAGAGGTGCCGCAGAGCACTGTGCCTGGCGAAAGCCTTTCCTTGACTCAACCTTTTCCAACCAAACCACCACCCTTTGAGCCCCAGGGCATAAGTGATGAGACGCTGATCGATTTCACCCCGGAGCTAAGGCAGGAAGCGCTGCAAAATATTGAGAGATTCGATTATGGCCCGGTCTTCACACCACCATCCTTGCGCGGCACGATACAGTTTCCCGGCTGGGCTGGGGGAGGCGAGTGGCGAGGTGCTGCTTTCGATCCTGACACTGGCATGTATTACATCCCGTCAGCGTCTGGTCCAATTGTCGTGCAGCTGGTTGAAGCCAGACGTGGACGTGAAGAATTACGCTATGTTCGCGGCGGTGCCAGATCAGTTGCCGGACCACAGGATTTGCCTTTAACGAAACCACCTTATGGTCGAATCACGGCTATCGATTTGAACAGCGGTGACAATGCCTGGGTGGTGCCCCACGGCGAAGGTATCCGTCAACAAATTATCGATATGGGAATACTTGATCCTGGCCCCGTCGGAGCGATCGATAATACTGGTCCGGGTCCACTGCTCACCAAGACGCTATTGTTTTTGGCGCAGCGGGATAATGACCGCAATCTCTTACGTGCATTCAACAAGGCCACCGGTGAAGTAATACATGAGATTGAATTACCACTGCCGCCGACAGGAACGCCCATGTCCTATTTGGTTGGTGGCAAGCAATATGTGTCTCTCGCCCTGGGTGGAGGCGAAACCGCCATGTTGATTACGCTAGCTCTCCCGTAGCTGGGTCTGCACAATCTGCCGCTGCAGTAGACGGGGTCTATGCTATCATTGGCCTCGGTAACTCTTGTCGGTCCCCTCGCAATGCTAGGTTATGAACCCCGCCAGGCCCGGAAGGGAGCAACGGTAGTAGCTGATTCATGTGCCGTGGTGTGGCTGGCAAGGGCTACCACTTCTCAATTACTGTATGCCAGGGTTGAGAAAGACTATCCAGCAGGGGAATATCGAAAGACGGCTAAGGTTTTATGAGCTATCAAGTTCTCGCTCGCAAGTGGCGTCCATCAAATTTCTCTCAAGTAGCGGGACAATCCCACGTCCTCAAGTCTCTGATCAATGCCTTAGACAACCAACGTCTCCACCATGCTTATCTGTTTACCGGTACCCGTGGTGTCGGTAAGACAACGCTAGCCAGGATACTCGCGAAATGTTTGAACTGTGAGGAGGGCATCAGTTCTCAGCCCTGTGAGCAATGTGCGTCCTGCCAGGAAATCAACGAAGGTCGCTTTATCGATCTTATTGAAGTGGATGCCGCATCAAGAACAAAGGTGGAAGATACCCGAGAGCTATTGGAGAACGTGCAATATTCTCCGAGTCGTGGGCGTTTTAAAGTTTATCTGATAGACGAAGTGCACATGCTTTCGAACCACAGCTTCAATGCGCTGCTTAAAACGCTCGAAGAGCCTCCGTCTCACGTCAAGTTCCTGTTTGCAACCACCGATCCGCAGAAGCTGCCAATAACAATTTTATCTCGTTGCCTGCAGTTCAATCTTAAAAATCTCAGTCCGAAGTTGATCGTCGATTACCTGCAAAAAGTACTGCAGGAAGAAAACATCGAATACGACGAAGAAGCGTTATGGCAAATCGCGGCAGGTGCTGCTGGCAGTATGCGTGATGCCTTGACCCTGGTAGATCAGGCAATTTCTTATTGCCAGGGCAAGATCACGAAAAGTGGTGTCGTTGAAATGCTGGGAGTGCCTGAACAGCAACAGGTCTACAGTCTATTGTCGGCAATGGCTGCTGGAGACATTACCGGCATGCTGCACCTGGTTAATGAGCTTTCGGATCGATCCCCCGACTACGTCCATACGTTGGATGGGCTATTGTCGTCCTTGCATCGACTGGCCATAGCCCAGGTTGCACCTGGATCAATCGACAACAGTTTTGGTGACAAGGAGCAGCTCGAGTCACTGGCCAAATTGTTTAGTGCGGAGGATATCCAGCTATTCTATCAAATCGGGGTGAAAGGCCGCGCTGATTTGCGCGCTGGAATGGATGTCCGTTCTGCCTTTGAAATGTTGTTAATCCGTATGATGGTGTTTTCGCCAACTCTGGTGAATGAAGAGTTGAAAGGAACTCTGGTCGACCCAACAGATGCAGTTTCTGTAGAGACAGAAGACGTAAAAAAAAACAGTCAACTAAGTGAAGCAGCTCAAGCTGAAATCGCTCAGGTTTCAGACGACTCTGCTGAGCCACCACGCCAGCAGTTGGATGAGGTTGCGGCAGAGCCTGCGGCACCAACGGTTTCTGAGACCGAGCCCGACACGACACCAGCATCGGTCGAGCAACCTGAAGCTGGGGAAGAAGCGGAATCCCAAGTCGAGCTTTCTTCCAGCAGTTCCGAAGAAATATTACAGACGCTAAATCAGGAAAGTTGGTTGGGTTTATTTCCCTCTCTCCCAGTCACCGGCATCGCTGCCAATGTGTTTGCCAACTCCCAGTTACTGCAGGTACAAGACGATACATTTTACTTTCGATTGGATACAGCGCAGAGTGCTGTTTTTAGCGACGAGATCGTGCCTAAATTAGAGGCTGCGCTTTCGCAGTTTTTCAGCAAACCGCTTAAAGTGCAGATTGAGATAAACGATGTTGATACCGAGACACCTGCACAGCAAGCCGCCAGGATAAAAAAAGAGAAACAGGACGATTTGGTGCAGCAGTTCGAGCAGGATGACAATGTTCAGGAATTGGTTAAACGATTTTCAGCGAGCGTTGCGGTAGATTCAATTACATCAGTAGAAGATCAGAGAAAGTAATGACTGACTTAAATGAAATAATGAAACAAGCCAGACAGATGCAAGAGCAGTTTCAAAAAGCTCAGCAGGATCTGGTGAACCAGGTAGTGGATGGTGAGTCTGGTGCTGGACTGGTAAAAGTGTCCATGAATGGAAAGCACGATGTCGTTGCTGTGAATCTGGATCCGGATCTCTTGAACGAAGAGAAGGAAGTCGTCGAAGATTTAATAGCCGCTGCCTTTAATGACGCCGTCAGAAAGCTTGAGGACAAGAACAAAGAAGCTCTTGGTGCAATGACTGGCGGACTGAACCTGCCTGAAGGGTTCAAGTTTCCATTTTAGGTTCGTCTGATGAATTCCAGTCCACTTATTGATCAATTGATCGAGGCGTTTCGTTGCCTGCCTGGGGTAGGCCCAAAGTCTGCTCAGCGAATGACCCTTCATCTCCTGGAGCGTAACAGAGAAGGTGCAAACAAGCTGAGTAAAGCACTGGAAGAGGCTATTGAGCACGTCGGAAACTGCAGGGAATGCCGTACCTTTACCGAGGAAGAGCTGTGCAGAATCTGCGCCAGTCACTCACGTAATCAGAAACTTTGTTGTGTGGTCGAGTCGCCAGCAGATATCTTCGCTATCGAACAATCAGGCACGTTTCGCGGTGTCTATTTTGTATTGATGGGACATTTGTCACCTATCGATGGCATAGGTCCGGAGCAACTAGGAATCTCGCAGCTGGTCGATAAGGTGCAGTCGCAGGATATTGAAGAGCTCATAATCGCTTGTAATCCAACGGTCGAGGGTGATGCGACTGCCTACTATATAGCAGAGCAGTTCCGAGAGGCCAATGTCGTAGTTTCTCGCATTGCACATGGAGTACCGGTTGGCGGTGAGCTGGAATTCGTCGATGGCGGTACCCTAAGTCACGCCTTCAGTGGTCGCAAGGTCATGGAAAGTTCGTAACTAGATGAGCAACGATTCGCTTCCTGTCAATTTCATCGAGTCTTCCGCACAATTCGAGTCGAGCTGTGAATCATGGCAAGGGCGCAATTATCTGGCTTTAGATACTGA
>JAKSCP010000118.1 GCA_022360535.1 Pseudomonadales bacterium
GAAGAAAGCGATTCTGAAGAAAGCACGGAGCACAGCAAGAGCATTGCTCATTTAGGTATGGCCAAGTGTATTGCCGAAGCGTTCGGCGCACTACTTGGCGGAGCGCTGGCCATGTACTCCTTCGAGTTGATGGTGCTCGCTCAATCTACCGCGGCCTGGATGTGCCTGGTACTGGCCTTGTTCATCGTTGAACCACCTTATCGGCGCAACGAGTCGACTCAGGACCGGGTGCGTATCATCGAAATACTCAGGCACCTGTTTCATTCAGACGTGGTGTTGAGACAGATAGTGATTGCGGTTCCGCTGTATAGCCTGGCTACGTTCAACGTGATCTGGCTGATTCAACCTTACTGGGAACAGCAAGGATTGTCCCTGGCAGTGTTTGGAGTGCTTTGGTGTATCCAGAGCCTTACAGCAGCAGTGGCCATGCGTTACGGCTTTGCTGTTGAAAGGAAACTTGGCGCCACAGGTGCCTTGATCGTGATCGGGCTATTACCAATAGTCACTCAGTTCGGCATGGCCTGGTTTCCAGGCTGGATCGGAATCGGAATCGCCCTGCTGTTGTTTGTAGGGCGTGGATTGAATCAGGTCATCTTGGTGAATGCACTGAATCGTCGAGTTCCCAGCGAGTTTCGGGCGACGGCAAATTCATTCACCAGTTTCCTGTTCCGGCTGTCGTTTATCGTCAGCGGACCGTTGCTCGGTTACGTTGCCGAAGCACATGGTTTAGAAACCGCTCTGAATTCATTGGGGCTTGGCTACATCGCAATCTTTGCATTGGTGATGCTGCCATTGATTCAGTCGGTTCGCAGTATTCAGCAGCGAGTAGCTGCATAAGCAGTCCCTCCCCGTTAAGGGGGCTAATGTTGATTTCTTCCTTCCTTCCCCTTCAACATTAGCCCCCTATTTTTTGGCCCTCCTCTTTTTTAGTCCTCCTCACTCTGCGTTGGTCATACAATTTATCAGCAGTTCATTCCTTTGATTTTTTGCACCAAAGTGGATCATTCCTGTAACCCACTCTCGAAATCGGTGCCGAAACATGCTCCTTGATGGTGCTTTCCAGGCCGGCGTGATAAAGTTTTTGCCAATCCTGGCGGCGACAATCAGGGCGCCAAGTGGTGAGTAATTTCGATCAATATCCCACTTGGCGACAAATAATAATCCAGGCCCGCGCAACAGGATCCGACCCAATATCAAAGCAGGAGAATAAGAATGAAGCTAATCACCGCAATCATTAAACCGTTCAAAGCGGACGATGTGCGTGAAGCACTATCTGAACTGGGGATAAGCGGTATGACACTCACCGAAGTGAAGGGCTTTGGCAGGCAGAAGGGCCATACGGAACTATACCGGGGCGCTGAATATGTCATCGACTTTCTACCAAAAGCAAAGCTGGAAGTTGCAGTGGCCGATGAACTCGCTGAGCAAGTCGTCGATGCGATCTGCAAGGCCGCAGGTACTGGACAAATCGGCGACGGCAAGATCTTTGTCACCAATCTCGAGCAGTCCATTCGAATTCGCACCGGTGAAACAGGCAACGACGCGCTTTAAAGGAAACGATTAATGACAACTATAAATAGAATAAAGAAACCCTTACTTGCGATTCTGTTGCTGTTAAGTCCTTCAATAGCGTTCGCGCAGGACGACCTTAATGGTGCTAATACCGCCTGGATTCTAACCTCTACAGCATTAGTGCTATTCATGACCTTGCCAGGACTCTCGCTCTTCTACGGCGGCCTGGTTCGCACCAAGAACGTTCTTTCGGTGCTGATGCAGTGTTTTGCCATTGCTGTCACGATCTCTGTCCTGTGGCTACTAGTTGGCTATAGCATCGCCTTTGGCCCGTCTGAATCGGCTTATTGGGGTGGACTGAGTAAGGCATTGTTCGCGGGTATCGATATTAATTCGATGTCTGGTGATATTCCGGAAACTGTATTTGCCGCCTTCCAGATGACCTTCGCCATTATCACGCCAGCGTTGATAGTCGGCGCATTTGTCGAACGTATGAAATTCTCCGCCATGCTTTTGTTCTGCTCGCTATGGACTCTGCTGGTGTACTTCCCTGTGGCCAATTGGGTGTGGGGTGGCGGCTGGCTCGGCCAGATGGGGCTCATCGATTTCGCCGGCGGCACAGTTGTGCACGTAACTGCGGGTGTGGCGGCGCTGGTTACTGCGCTCGTACTGGGCGCAAGAAAGGATTTTCTAACCTCTTCCACGCTTCCCCATAACTTAACGATGAGTTTTACCGGCGCCGCTATGCTCTGGGTCGGCTGGTTTGGCTTCAATGCCGGAAGTGCCCTGGCTGCCGATGGCGCTGCAGGCATGGCCTTGTTTGTCACTCATATTTCCGCAGCAGTGGGCGCACTAAGCTGGATGGCAATCGAATGGATCAAATTCGGCAAACCCAGTGGTCTGGGAGCAATCACCGGCATGGTGGCAGGGCTTGCCACCATTACTCCTGCGTCTGGCAGCGTGGGGCCGGCAGGCGCGTTAATTGTTGGCTTGAGCGGCGGTGTTGTTTGCTATTTTGCTACTACTTATCTGAAACAGACACTGAAGATCGATGACTCCCTGGATGTGTTCCCTGTGCACGGGGTTGGCGGCATGGTGGGTACTTTTCTAGCTGGCATCCTGGTGTCTTCAGAACTGGGGATTTTCAGCGGCAATGGCCTGGCAGAAGGTGCCACCATCGGTTCGCAAGTGATGGTACAAATAACCGGTATTCTTGCCACCGGTATCTATACCGCAATTCTTACTTTCATTTTATTGAAAGTGGTTGCGGCGGTAACCGACGGCTTGCGGGTTACCAGCGAACAGGAACAACAAGGGCTGGACATTGCCGATCATGATGAGAAAGGCTATGCCATGTAACTGTGTAAGCCACCAGTTTCCAAGTCAAAACGAAAAGGCAAGGTTCACCCCTTGCCTTTTTCGTTTCATTTGGCACTACAGATGGTGATTGCTGCAAATGAACTACCAGTGCTTCGGCAGATCGGGATGCTTTAGTCTTCGCTTGCGGTACTTTTCGTCTCTGGTCTTGCGATCTATTTCTTCTGCACGCTTCTTTAGAAATTTTTCATCCGTTTTTTCCTGTATCACAACCATGCTGTGACTTAACAAACGATAGAGACCTGTGAGCTCCAGAAGCGGTCGCAATCCGAAACCCAGAAAAAGCAACAACGACACATAGCCAACGAGAATTTCCCAACCCAATAGGGCCACCGGTATAACAGTCCACAGCATCCCCCGGTACACGCCATGCAACAGAGGACTGTACTCGAATTGTCTGTGTCGGATAGTAGGCAGATCATCGGGCATGGGATTTCCCACAGCCAGTGCACTCAGTCAGGCATTCTTACGCAAGGTGGTGATGGCGTAAACCAGTTTGTTGCCGTCGAGATCAGTAAACGTGGCACCCACCAGACAAGTGCTTCTGCCGTCATTGATTACCTCCCCTTTCAATCTGAAGCGGGGACCTAAAACTGGCGCGAAGTAGTCAATACGCATATTCACTGTTGCCGACCAGGTGAAGTCACTGGATTTATCAAATAAGGTTCGGCAGGCATACAACGAAATCATGTCAACGTAGGTACCAGTGAAGCCGCCAAACAGTTGTTTACGCGGATTCAGCAGATGAGTTGGCAGATGGGCTTCTATTTCGATCAACCCTCTTGCTTCCTGAATTATTTTCCACCTGGCAGATTCCACCAAATCGCCAGCGTTATGCCCCGGCTTCATGAAAATTGGGCGCTCATCTTGATCGCTCATAACCCTGCTTACCTGAAACTACTATTGAAAAACGCGCTGAGAATGAAGGAATTACTGCGACTGGTCAAATCCGAACCGCCTCCTTTATACTCAAAAGAAATGCACATTTCGCGAGGCCAGCCATGGGACAGTCCAAACTCCTCAGATCGCCCTTACTTGTAGTAGCACTTTTACTGCCAATCACTACCACGTTTGCTAATGGATTCCCCACCGCTACGCCGGAAAGCCAGGGTGTTTCCAGCGAACGCCTGGAACGCTTCTCTGCAGCCATGCAGAGCTACATCGACAACAATTTATTGGCAGGAACAGTTTCTCTGATTTCCCGCAATGGCAAAGTCATTCATGCGGAATCTCAGGGCTGGCGGGATAAAGACAGCGGACAGGCAATGACCGACGACAGCATCTTCTTCATTATGTCCATGACCAAACCCATCGTCTCAACTGCGTTGATGATGCTCTATGAGGAAGGGCATTTTCTGTTAACCGACCCCATCAGCAAATGGATTCCGGAGCTGGAAGCAAAACAGGTCATCGTACAGGATCAATACGGTACGCATCGCGTACCGCCCAAGCGCCCTATTACCGTGCGGCATGTGTTATCCCACACTGCTGGCCTGGACCCGGCACCAGAGCATTTGACCGAAGAGGAAATTAGTCGCATTGAGCGGATGGACAATCTCGAAGACACTCTGGTTAACCGAGCCACACTGCCTCTGGCTTTCCATCCCGGAGATGAGTGGCAGTATGGCAGCTCTACCGACTACGTTGCCCTGTTGGTTGAACGAATCTCCGGTGAACCTTTGAAGGACTTTTTGCAGCGACGCATCTTTGACCCCTTGCAGATGGAAGACACTTTCTATGTTGTACCTCCCGAAAAACGCAATCGTGTAGCAACTGTATATAGCCCCACCGGCCCGGACCAGACGATCGAATTCTCTCGCGGCCCTGAGTACAGCGATCAGCCTTTCTTCGGCAGTGATTACTACGGCGGTACCGCTGGGCTGTTTTCCACGATCTCAGACTATTGGCGATTCAGCCAGATGATCCTCAATGGTGGGGAACTGGACGGAGTTCGATTGCTTAGCCCCAAGACCGTTAACCTGATGATTACTAATCACACGGGTGACAAGTACATTACTGTGCGCGGACCAGGATTCAACTTCGGACTGGGTTACGGAATTCTTGCCGATGCTGGTACAGCAAGAGAACCGCTAACTCCAGGTAGTTTCACCTGGGGCGGTGCCTGGGGCACCATTTTTTGGGCAGATCCGGTGGAGAATATGATTGGCATCATGATGACGCAGATAACTTCCTACCGTCATCTGAATGTGAGGCAGGAAACGGCCGTAACCGCCATGCAAGCCATCATCGATAGCTATAGCAACAAACCCTACTCAGTAAAAGGATACGAAGTAATCAAATAATTCTTTTTCTAACTACCGATCAAAGGGGAGCGATCTCCAGCAGCGAGCGAGGGATTGAAGAACGAGGCGAGCTTGTTTTTGGGCTGGGGAGTTTACGCACCTGTAAATGACCCAACCTAAAAACAAGCTCAACGAAGTAATTCAGTTCCGCAGCCGCTGCGTCCAATCAACGAGCATCTAACAACTCATACATCCGTCGGAC
>JAKSCP010000281.1 GCA_022360535.1 Pseudomonadales bacterium
AGATTGCTTCTGGTCTGCCAGCCCCGCGATAAGCATCAACTGGAGCGGTATTGGTAAACACGCCTTTCACTTCGGCGTGGGCCGCTGGGATGGAATAACAGCCCACCAGCATGGAGACTCCTGCAGCAGTGGCAACAAACGGTGCAAAATTCGAAAGATAGGCACCGAGGTTGGCGATGGTGTTTATTTGAAGCCCAAGGATTTTGGCATTGCCATCTACCGCCAACCGCATTCGCGTGATGTGGTCGCGTCCATGGGAGTCAGCCACAAAAGCCTCACTTCTCTCCGCTATCCATTTCACCGGCCGCTTCAGGCGGCGGGCGGCAACCATTAACGCGGCATATTCGGGAAAGAGAAATATCTTCATGCCAAAGCCGCCACCCACGTCATAACACTTGACATGAATTGCGTCTGGATCGCAGTTGAAGACTTCTGCGGCGAGCAGCCGTCTGATGACATGCACGCCCTGGCAGGACACGTGTAGAACCAGTCGGCCGGACCCACTCTCGATATCTGCTATTGCACCGCGGGTTTCCATCGAGGTGGGAATCACCCGGTTGTTAATGAGTTCGAGGTCGATAATTTTGTCGGCGCTCTGAAGGGCTTGTTCGGTAGCTTCTTTGTTGCCGTCCTGCCAATGAAAACAACAGTTGTTGTTGGCTTCAGCCCAGACAGTCGCTGCTTTTTCTGCAGTGGCTGAATGAGTATCGACTACCGCATCCAGAATCTCATAGTCCACCCAAAGTTGTTCCGCCGCATCGATCGCCTGTTCTTTGGTTTCCGCGACGATCAAGGCTAGCGCATCACCCACGTGCCGAACCTGGTTTTTTGCCAGGGCCGGACGGGGCGGCTTAAAACAGGGCGAGCCATCTATGTTTTGTGCATCCGCAGAGCAGGGAATATTGCCTATTCCTTCCGCTTCCAGATCCTCTGCGGTCAAAACGCAGAGTACTCCAGGTAAATCTTCGATAGAGCTGACATCAATACTGGTGATGTGCGCATTGGCATGGGGGGAGCGAACAAAAACACCCCAGGTCTGATTATCCAGCGTGAGGTCTTCGATGTATGTGCCTTCGCCACGGGTGAGACGATTGTCTTCGAAACGGCTGACAGCCTGTCCTATACCGAATTTTTCCATAGGGAACGATGCTAGTTAATTGCTGATGCTGTGTGTTTTCAAAAGGGTTTAGAGATATTAATAACTTAAGCTACCACAAGCAGAGGAGCTTGGGCGATTTCTGTTGGGAGAATTGAAGAACTGGATTAGTTGAGTTCCGTGACCGGACGCTCAGCGATCATCGCGTCGACCTTTTCCGCTACTACATCGATATCATAGGGTTTGGCAATGAATTCCACATTGGGCATCTGTTGCGTCTTTTGCAGAAGCGCCTTGCCTTTGTCTGAATAGCCGGTTACCAGCAAAAAGAGAGTGCCGGGTTTTTCAGTCAGGATTGTTTTTGCCATCTCGATGCCAGTGACTCCTCCAGGAAGGATCAGGTCAGAAAAGATGAGATCGATCTCAGGATGATTGCGAAAGGTTTCAACACCGCTGGCAGCATTGTTTGCAGTCAACACTGAGTACCCAGTGAACTCGAACATGTTCACGGCCAATTCCATTACGCTCTCATCATCTTCTACGATGAGAATGGTATGGCCATTGTTACTATCATTTGACATAAAATCGTCCTAGCTACCATCGATTATAGCTAATGATTTCCCTGGGCTGTATCGAAATTCCCGGCAGCTTCATCATTATTTGATGAGACACGCAGACCTGGGGAAATCCGTTGGACATTCAATAGCTTGCCTTTTATAGTCGATTGTCGAATCAACAGATAATTCCTCATATTTGGTGATCACATTACTTGGTTTTGCATGTGAAATGAGGCACTGTAGGAATTATCTTACTCTTATCGTCTTCAGTGGTGTCGAAAGAAACAACCAAAGCCGACTTGCATTTTAGTCGCTGTGGAGATCATCTAAGAGCAGCCTGACATGTCAGAAGCTACACCAGAACTCCTGGACGAGGCCCACGACCCGAAAGCATTTCGTCGGGAACAAATAGAAATGATGTATCGTCAACTGCCGCTGATGTTTACAGCGGACGCTGTTGCTGGTGCGTTTCTTATTTTTGTCTTATTCAATGCTGAAACTGGATTGACCACCTATTTGTGGTATGGCTTTCTGGTAGGCACCGCCACTATTCGCTTTTTTATTGCCCGTCATCACCAGGCAAAATTTATTGGCGAGGAAAGTATGTCCATGCGTTGGCGCTTCCTCGTATTCAGCGGCGGACTGGGTGGATTTATCTGGGGTAATTCCTGGTTGCTGCTGCCGGCCTCACCAGAATTCAACCAGGTAATTTTTGTCGCGGTCTGGCTGGCGGGAATGCAGGCTGGCGCCTCCAGTACGATGTCCATAATCAAGGAAATGTTTATCGCCTATACCAGTGGTGCCTCACTGGTGTATTTCATTTACTTGATTGTTCTTGGCGCGGACTTCTCCTATCTGGTGATGGGTGCCTATGTTATGTACCTGGGGTTTATCGTGCCAATCGCCTGGCGAACCGGAGGCTCATTCAATCGCACTCTGGTTTTGCAAACCAACAACGCACTATTGAAAGAGAGTCTGGATACCGAAGCCAGGCGGCTGGTGCAAAATCAGCAAGAGTTGGAAGAAGAAAAACGTCGTCATCAGGCGTTGCAGACCGAGAAAGCCGCTGCGGATGAAAAGCTAAGGATTGCCGCCGAGGAACGCCTGCTGCTTTTGGACACAGTTGGCGAAGGAATCATCGGTTTGGATAATCGCGGAAATATTGCATTCATTAATTCCACTGCGTTGGGCCACCTACAGCTGGATGAATCCGATGTGTTGGGGAAAAGTGCGCTGCGTTTGATCAGTGCTGCGGGCAATGAATCGGTTGCCAATGTAGAAGCTTTTCTCGCTATCAATCGCAGTTTTCAGAATGCGGAACCCGTGCAAAACATGGAGTGCGATCTGCTAGGCAAAAACGATATCAAAATACCTATCCGCTTTTCCTGCGCACCGATTGTCAAAAGCGATGTAGTAGACGGTGCGGTGATTAGTTTTACTGATGTGTCTGAGCAGAAAGATATGGAAGCCATGTTGGTGCAGGCGCAAAAGATGGAGGCGATTGGAAGGCTTACCGGTGGGGTTGCACACGATTTCAACAATTTGCTTACCGTAATTCTTGGCAATCTGCAGTTTCTAAAGCGAAAAATTGACGGGGATGAGTCCGCGCTTAATTTCGTCGACAAAACTATGGCGGCAGCCAAAAGGGGCGCCGAACTTAATAATCGTCTGCTAAGTTTCTCCAGAGAGCAGGATCTGCAAACCGACCTGGTAGAAATCAATAGCGTGTTACGGGACATGGAGATCTTTCTCGACCGCATGGTAGGGGAGAACGTGCAGCTACGCATGGAGTTGCTGGCGGATGAGTCAATTGTGCTGACTGACCAGGCGCAACTGGAAAACGCCATGTTTAATCTGACTATCAATGCCAAAGATGCGATGCCTGATGGGGGTGTGCTCAAAGTCGAGACCCATTCTGTGCGCTTGCAGAAGTCTTATGTGCGCGGCGACGACAGTGTTGGGGAAGGGGATTTTCTGGAGATATGTGTTACTGACAGCGGAGTCGGCATCAAGGAAGAGATCTTGGAGCAAATCTTCGAACCGTTTTTTACGACTAAGGAAAAAGACAGCGGCACCGGTTTGGGTCTTGCAACGGTCTATGGTTTCCTGCGCCAGTCTGGCGGCAATATCATTGTAGATAGCAAAGTCGGGAAGTGGACTACTTTCAAGATTTACTTGCCCATTGCAGAGACAGTGGCCATACCGCGCCGGGAGAAACTGCAGCCGGCAAATCTTCCTGAACCCAATTCTTACAGCGGTAAAGTCCTGGTGGTTGAAGACAGTACCAATGTGCGCGAAGTTGCGGTGCGCGCACTGAGTGAAGCAGGATTCGATGTATTGTCGGCAGCCGATGGTCGGCAGGGGCTTGAAGCTTTCGAGTCCAATCCGGATCTGGATGTGGTGTTCTCAGACGTGATCATGCCAGGAGGGTTAACCGGGATAGACATGGCTGAAAAGATGTTGGAAAAGTCGCCAAACCTGCCCATATTGCTGGCGACCGGTTACACAGAGAAATCCATGAAAGACCGTATGTTGGCGAAGAGTCAGGCGGTATTTATTTCCAAACCCTATGACACGGAAGACTTGCCAGGATTGATCCATGCCATGATGTCTAAGCAGGCATCTTAGCCAGGTTTAGGTTAAGTCTTAATTAACGTAGGACAGATTCGTTGCTCGATTCCAACCGAATCGAAACAATTTCCAAATAATCAGGAACACAGCAGCCAGATTGTTTACCGGTGTGAGTACCCAGGCAACTGCGCCATTGCCTATAGCAAAAATCTCGGTGCTCAAGGTCGAGGTAAATACCATGGCCAGCCCTTTCCACAACTTCCATAACGGTCTCCAAAAATGTAATGACTTCAGCTAGTAAAGATACACATCGGTGGCATTTGGATGCGCTGCAGGAGAAAAAATCTGCAAGAGCTGCAGCCCCTTAGTTGCGTGGTGTTCAGCCATTCCCCAAAAAGTCACGGGAAAAAACTTCTTAAGTTATCTCTAAAATACATTGACACGTATATACGTATACTGGAATATATCTGTCATGCAAGCAGCGCTCTTCAATATCATTGGTGAGCCCACTCGCCTGAAAATTCTCAATGCACTGCAGGTCCGGGATCTGGCGGTGGGTGATTTGGTTTCAACATTGAATACGACTCAACCCACCGTATCCAAACATCTTAAGGTTCTGCGGGATGCCGGGTTCGTCAGTTGTCACGTTGATGCGCAACGTCGCATCTATCGATTGAATAACGAACCCTTGCGTGAAATTGATGATTGGCTGGAACCTTATCGGCAACGCTGGCAGAACAGTCTCGACAAACTCGAAGACTTTTTGGACGCTGAAGTAAAACAAGAAAAATAAAGGGGAAGACGAAGGGGAAAACAAGATGCGAATAGAGGATTACACACCTTCTGCCCCAGCAGAGGTAAGTTGCGAATCAGAAGAGGGCAAATCAACTCTCGTTTTCATCAGAGAGATTCATCACTCCCCTGATCGGGTTTGGTCAGCGATGACGGAAGCGGAGAAACTGCCAAAGTGGGCACCGTATCAGCCTGATCGTAATCTGGACTCTCTTGGTCCGGTGACCTTGAGAATGGTTGATGGCAGCGAACCCGAACTTTACGAATCGGAAGTATTTGAAGTAATTCCCAATGAAAAAATAACTTACAGTTGGGGCGACAGTGGTGTGCTGACCTGGTTATTGGAACCAAGTGCCAATGGAACCAAGCTCACCCTACGCCATACAGTAGAGAACCCTGAATGGATCACGCCTGCAGCCGCCGGTTGGCACATGTGTCTGGACTTTGTCCAACTCTTGTTGGACGGACATGCCATAGGTCCTGTAGTGGGTGAGGTTGTGATGCAATATGGTTGGGAAAAACTTGCTGAGCACTATGGAAAGGTTCTTGGTCAGCCTCGCGCCGAAGAAGAAACAGATTAGTACTGACTCTTAAAGTTCTATCCGGATTCCGAGGCAATCTTTTCCACGACGAAGGGCATGATGCCACCGCTATTGTAATAGGCTACTTCTAATGCAGTATCCAGGCGGCACAGTAACTGGCACTCACTCTGACGACCATCGGCATATTCAATATGCATGTTGACGTTCATGCCCGCACTAACAGTTCCCAACCCTTTAAGTGAAATTTTTTCGTCGCCAGTAAGCTGCAGAGTTTTACGTGAGATACCAGACTCGAATTGCAAAGGCATAGCCCCCATACCCGCCAAATTCGAGCGATGAAGACGTTCGAAGCTCTCTGCT
>JAKSCP010000110.1 GCA_022360535.1 Pseudomonadales bacterium
CGCGCAAACGCTGGGGTTTCACTTGCTGGACAGCGGGGCGCTCTATCGGATTTTAGGTATCGCGGTGCTGAAATCAGGCACTGATCTGAATGACGGACCCGCCGTTGCTGAACTCGCCAGCAGCCTGGATATCGCATTCAGTCCCACCGAGCCTGGGTCCGTGTTGCTCAACGGGGAGGATGTCTCCCTGCAAATCCGTACCGATGAAGGCAGTGACATGGCCTCCCGCGTCGGGGCTATCCCGGAAGCCAGACAGGCCTTGATGCAACGCCAGTTGGATTTCCGCAAACCTCCCGGTTTAGTCGCCGATGGCAGGGATATGGGCACCGTGGTTTTTCCTGATGCGGTGCTCAAAATCTACCTCACAGCGAGCCCTGAAGAGAGAGCCCAAAGGCGATATAAGCAGTTGATAGATAAGGGTATTGGTGCTATCCTGCCCGCCCTTTTGCAGGACCTGAAGGAGCGTGATGCGCGCGATAGTGAGCGCAAAATATCACCTCTGATACCCGCATCTGATGCCATCGTTTTAGACACCACTGAGTTGTCTGAAGAGCAGGTGACGGAGCGGGTAATGAAACTGGTCCATACCGCGCTGAACTGACGCAGCTCAGTACAGGCCGGCAAGAGGATGGTGGTTCCGGCTTGTGACACCAGCAAAAGCGAGCCTCGAATCGAATGTAACTGACCCATGGTTGCTGGATCATGGCTTTATAATGTGCTTTATAAACACATTATAAATATTTGAAATATTTGGATTAATTAATGAGTGATAGTTTTGCAGATCTGTTCGAACAGAGTCTGAATGAAATCGATATGACCCCAGGTGCCATCGTAACTGGCACCGTTATTGATATAGACACCGACTGGGTCACTGTCCACGCTGGACTGAAATCTGAAGGTGTTATTCCCCGTACACAATTTTTAGACGAACAAGGCAACCTGTCCCTGGAAGTAGGGGACGAGGTGAAGGTAGCGCTGGAGACTGTCGAAGACGGTTTCGGCGAGACCCGACTGTCCAGAGAGAAGGCCAAGCGCGCCGAATCCTGGATGGAACTGGAAGCCGCCTACGAAAAGAACGATATCGTCACCGGTATTATCAACGGCAAGGTTAAGGGTGGTTTCACCGTCGATCTGAACAATATTCGGGCCTTCCTGCCCGGTTCTCTGGTGGATGTGCGTCCAGTACGCGATACCCTGCACCTGGAAGGCCAGGAGCTGGAATTCCGCCTAATCAAGTTGGATCGCAAGCGTAATAACGTCGTTGTCTCTCGACGTGCTGTGCTGGAATCAGTCAGCTCAGAAGAGCGTGATGCGTTGCTTGAGAAGTTGCAGGAAGGTATGTCTGTTAAGGGTATCGTAAAGAACCTGACAGACTACGGTGCCTTCGTTGACCTCGGCGGCGTCGATGGTCTACTCCATATTACCGACATGTCCTGGAAGCGCATCAAGCACCCCAGTGAAATAGTCAATGTTGGTGACGAGATTGACGTAAAAGTATTGAAGTACGATCGCGAGCGTAATCGTGTTTCTCTGGGTCTGAAGCAATTGGGTGAGGATCCCTGGGTTGCCATCAAGCAGCGTTACCCAGAAAACACCCGTGTTAAAGCAGTCGTTACCAATCTGACTGACTACGGTTGTTTCGCTGAGTTGGAAGAAGGTGTTGAAGGACTGGTTCACGTCTCTGAGATGGATTGGACCAACAAGAATATTCACCCAAGCAAAGTCGTCCAGCTGGGTGACGAAGTTGAAGTCATGGTGCTCGACATCGATGAAGAACGTCGTCGCATCTCTCTCGGTATCAAGCAGTGTTTCCAAAATCCATGGGATGGATTCGCTGAGAACTTCAAGAAAGGCGACAAGATCACTGGCAGCATCAAGTCGATTACAGATTTCGGTATCTTCATCGGCCTCGATGGCAACATTGATGGCCTGGTTCATCTGTCAGATATTTCCTGGGATGAAGCTGGTGAAGAAGCAGTTCGCAACTACAAGAAGGGTGATGAGATAGAAACTGTGATTCTGTCTATTGACCCGGAACGTGAGCGTATTTCGCTGGGCATCAAGCAGCTAGCGGATGATCCGTTCATGAACTACGCTTCTGAATTCGAGAAAGGCAGTATCGTTAAAGGTACTGTGACTGAACTCGATGCGAAATCAGCCGTCGTCAATTTGCAAGATGTTGTCGATGCAGTGCTGCGTGCTTCTGAAATCAGCAGAGACAAAGTGGAAGATGCAAGAAATGCACTGAAAGAAGGTGATGAAATTGATGTGAAAGTTGTTAGCATTGATCGCAAGAACCGGGTTATCAGTGTTTCCATCAAGGCTATTGAGATTGATGACGAGAAAGCGGCGATTCAAGAACACAAGAGCCAGGAAGGCAGTGATGTTTCTCCAGGCACCATTGGTGACTTGATCAAAGCAGAAATGGACAAGAGCTAGCAATAGCGGTTAGCCAGCAAGTAACACGAAGGGCGCATTAGAGCGCGAGCGGGAAACAGGTACAGGGGATAATAATGACGAAGTCTGAACTGATCGATCGCATCGCTAGTAAACAAACTCAGCTTTCTTCTAAAGATGTTGAGCTGGCCGTTAAAGCTATTCTCGAGTACATGTCTCAGGTACTGTCGGAAGGTGGTCGCATTGAAATTCGGGGCTTCGGCAGTTTTTCATTACACTACCGTGTGCCTAGAATTGGTCGCAATCCAAAGACGGGTACGCCAGTTGCTCTGAGCGGAAAATATGTGCCGCACTTCAAGCCTGGAAAGGAGTTACGTGACCGCGTCAACAACAGCATGCTAGCGGAACAGCAGATTTAGCTGCTTTCTCTCTAGCAACACGCTCACTGACGAACGGCATGACCCCTGGGGTTATGCCGTTTTTCATTTTGGCTGTATCGATTAATCGTTTAAAGGAATGACAAGCGAGCTCAAAACCGATGCGTAAGTTAGGTAATGTGTTCTCTGGACTGTTTTTGGTTTTGGTGTTTATAGCCAGCATCAGCTTCTCCTATTTCAACACCACTGAAGTCAGCATCTCGCTGGGAAGTATCGAATTTTCTCCATTGCCAGTTTCGGTATGGATTATCGGTGCCTTTGTCAGCGGCGGTACCCTTGGCTTGCTATTGGGATTGGGCCTGGTAAAGCAGTTAAAGTCGCGCGCTGAGATTAGAAGGCTCAATAAAAAACTCACCGAGTCGCAGCAGGAAGTGTCCCAACTACGTTCAATGACGTTGAAGGATCTGGAATAGCATGGACAGCTTACTGATCTACTTGTTGCTATTGTTAGCAGTCATAGCAGGGTGGTTGATGGGGCGTCTAACTGCTCGCAGCAAAACCGTAAAGCCGCGAAATACCCAAACGATTTTTCAGGACTACTTCGTTGGTCTCAACTATTTGCTGAACGATGAGCCTGATGAAGCGATCGATACCTTTATCAAGGCGCTGGAGATCAACAGCGACACCATCGAAACTCATCTCGCATTAGGGGCCTTGTTGCGTCGGCGGGGCAAGGTCGACAAGGCGATAAAAGTTCATCAAACCTTGTTGGCACGGCAAGGGCTGGATAAATCATTCTTCGATTCCACGCGATTGCAGCTGGCAATGGATTACATTTCCGCGGGCTTGCTGGATCGGGCTGAAAGGTTACTCAAAGAGATTCAGGACGAAGGCGGAGAGGCTCGCTGGGAGGCATTGAAGCATCTGGTGACCATCTACCAAACAGAGAAGGAATGGGAGCTCGCACTAAACAGTGTGGAGGCTCTGTTACGAAACTCAGCCTATAAGAAGGACACGGAACTGCGTTCAATTGCAGCCCATTACTGCTGCGAACTGGCCGAAGACTTATTGCGGCAAAATCAACTAAACCGTGCTAGAGATCAGATTCGTCGCGCGTTTACCTTTGATCGCAAACACGTGCGTGCTTCACTGTTGTTGGCGAAATTGGAGCAACGACTAGGCAACACTGCAACCGCCGTGAAAGAACTGATCCGGGTACGCACCAACTACCCCGATTTCAGCTCCTACGTACTGGAGCTGCTGAGCGAGTGGCATCGAGGCGCGGATCAGGAAGAAGAGCTGGAAACTTTATTGGCAGAGCAACTGGCTACTTCACCTGATGCGTTTTTGCTGCAACATCTCGCTCAATTCATTCACAATAAGCGAGGCAATGCTGCTGCCATGGAGTTTTTGGAATCCCACTATGACAAACACCCTTCCCTGGAAGGGATGGTGTCACTGCTGAGTTTGCATATGGCGGAGGCGGAGGGCTCAGTGAATGAGGATCTGTCGAGGATCAAAGATAGGCTCGCGGCGATCTTACAAAAACAATACAGCTATCAATGCAATCATTGCGGTTATGAATCCCGCAATCTGTATTGGCTGTGTCCCAGCTGTCAGCGCTGGGATAAGACAGGGCCAATCACACAGGACATGGCCTGACAATTCCAACCAGGAGGAGCGTTCAATTGGATAAGCCCATCATCATCGCATTGGATTTCGAAACCGACGAAGAGGCGCTGGCTTTGTTAGATAAACTGGATCCGGCATTGTGCCGGGTGAAGATTGGCAAGGAGTTGTTCACCGCCTGCGGGCCACAATTCGTGCGAACGGTGGTTGGCCGCGGATTCGATGTATTCCTCGATCTTAAGTTTCACGACATTCCCAATACCGTGGCCCGAGCGGCTGCCCGGGCGGCCGACTTGGGTGTGTGGATGATGAATATTCATGCGGCGGGAGGTATGGCGATGATGGAGGAAACTCGCAAGACTTTGGAAGCTTTCGGAAATGATAGGCCACATTTGATTGCAGTAACCGTGCTGACCAGCCTGAGTCAGGAAGATCTGACAGCCATAGGACTGAACTGCACACCCCAGGAGCAGGTGCTGAGACTGGCTCGACTCAGCAGACAGGCTGGGCTGGATGGTGTGGTATGTTCCGCCGCTGAAACATCGGCGCTGAGGAGTGAGATTGGCGATGACTTTCTCCTGGTTACGCCGGGCATTCGCCGCCCGGAAGATGCCACTGGTGATCAAAAGCGAGTGGTCGGTCCAGCCGAAGCCATGGCGAACGGCAGCAGCTATTTGGTTGTTGGGCGTCCCATCACTCGGGCAGCTTCACCTTTGCAGGCCCTGGAAGAATTCAATTCGGCTGCCGCTGGCTAATTCCTGGTTCTGGACTAGACTGAATGGAGCAATCTACCGGTTGCTTTATTAACTAACTGATAAGGAAATTAGTATGTCTACACTGAACTTGATTCGGGCTGCCCTGACAGCATTGGTGCTGATCTTTGCCCCAGCAACTCTTGCTGCACAAGCACCCCAGGAAATCACCCAGGCTGTTGAGCAGGTTGATATCAACACAGCCGATGCGGCCACCATCGCAGTCTCATTAGAGGGAGTGGGTATGGTGAGAGCAAAGGAAATCGTTGCCTATCGCACTATGTTCGGCAATTTCAAAAGCATCGATGAGTTGTTGGAGGTGCCAGGTATCGGCGCCGCTACATTGGAGAAGAACCGCGCCCGGATCATCATTTCCGGCGATTAAGAGTGGTGGCATTGCCTATGCACGGCAGGTAGCGGGTGTCTCCGGATTGCCGCTTGTACACTCGATTAGGCACTTTCCTGAATACTTTCAATGACACTTTCAGAAAGCCATGAAAGTGCCTGATTTTATTGCTAAAACTCTCTATAATTCGGCAGCATAAGGATCGCAAACAAGCATCTCCACTATGCTGCTGTTCATGTTTCTAATCGGGGTATTCCTGCTCTCGTTGCTGTTGACCGGTATCATTCGGTTGTTGGCGCTGCGGCGACAGATTCTGGATGTTCCCCAATCTCGCAGCGCACACTCTGTGCCCACCCCCGTGGGGGGTGGCCTGTCAGTCGTGCTGCTTTTGTTCGCTGTCTCCTCGGTTGGGGTCTATATGGAATACTTATCCATTGAGACCTATCTTGCTTTATATGGGGCTTTCCTGGTCGCCGTACTTGGATTGTTGGATGACTTATTGGAATTACGGGTCAGTATCAGAGTCTCTCTGCAGATTCTCGCGGCTGCCTGGTCGCTTTACTGGCGGGGTGATGTGGCACCGATTAATATGGTCGGCTGGCAATTACAGCAGCCTGTAATCCTGGGTGTCTTGGCATTGTTCGCCCTGGTGTGGCTACTAAACCTCTACAACTTCATGGATGGAACCGACGGCATCGCTGGCACCGAACTGGTGTTTGTGGCGACCATGGCGACGCTTCTCACTATGGATTCCGCAGACTACGAAATCATCTTGATCGCCAGTACCCTGGCAGCGGCTGCAGCAGGCTTTCTGGTATGGAATTGGGCGCCTGCCAAAATCTTCATGGGGGATGTCGGAAGCGGCTTTAGCGGCTTTGTGCTGGGCCTATTGGCGCTATTGAGCATGGCTGCTGGCGTTATGTCGGTCTGGACCTGGTTGGTATTGCTCGGGGTATTCGTAACCGACGCGACCTTAACACTGCTGCGGCGCGCCGCTGAAGGAAAACGCTGGTATGAAGGGCACTCCAGCCACGCCTATCAACACCTGGCCCGGCGCTATAAGAGTCACGCCAAAGTGACGATAACCCTGTTAATGGTAAACTTGCTCTGGCTCACGCCTTTAGCTTACTGGACCACTGTTGCTGAAGAGCTGGGTTTGTTGATTTGCTTGCTGGCACTAACACCTTTGGCATTCGCGGCGCATAGATTGGGCGCCGGGATAGAACCTGCGACGGAGCAAGCAAATCGTTAGGGGATAGTAAGGGGAAAGCAATACATGTTGCTGCACAACATTCCAGTAACCAGATCGCTGAAACGAGTCTTTATGATGTCGGCAGACACCATAATGATTGTTATGGCGTTGGCATTCTCTTTTATCCTCCTTGGCAAGGATTTGTTCGCACTGGAACAACGCTTCTATTTTTATCTTACTGTTGCAACTGCGTTAAGCATCCTGTTTTTTGTTCGAATCGGACTGTATCGAGTCCTGGTCCTCTATATGGGCTTGCAAGCAGTATTTCTGATTCTGCAAGGCGTTACATTTGCTACTTGTTTGCTCGCGGCCTCTTACTATCTTGCGCAGACAC
>JAKSCP010000509.1 GCA_022360535.1 Pseudomonadales bacterium
GGTCTGACTGGCTTAATGCTGACGCTATTGTTTGTATTGCGTCGCTCCCTTTATGCCGCGATCATTGCCCACGCACTGATCAATACTCTAGTGCTATTACTTTGAATTTAGATTCTCGAGAGCCAAGAGGGATAAGCAGGTCACTGCGCCCTTGTTTGGCGGGTAATCAAAAGCTGGCCACCAAGGGCGAGCACGATCAGAATCAGACCTACGGTCAATGACAGACTGCTAGCAGCCAATCCAGTTCTTGTTGGATAAGCGAAGGTCTTTTGTATCGCTGCAACTTTGGCGTCGTGAAATCTCACAAAGTCTGGATCTGTCGCCATCTCGAGCATGACTCTGCGACTTCGGTAGCGTACCAGCCCTGCAGTACTCCACAATTCAGCATTATCTATGCCCCACACTTCAAGCGAATCGAATACTGCATTGCCAGTCCACAGTGGATAGCTGCCTCGCCGCAGCAGATAGCCAAAAACAAAACGTGAGTATTCATTCAAAGCGGCAGCGGATGAATCACCGAAATCCCTGCCGTTGACAGTGACAGGCCTATCGTGAAGTTGGATGGCATTCACCATGACAACAGGATTGCCATCATCTTCTTCCAGAAATTGCCTTAGACCAGCCTCGTCCTCATCCGGGTTAAGTTCCATGTAACGCGCAACAAGCCGATCAATTTCTGCATCAGTCAGCGGACTTTCGAATGCACCATGCCAGGTCAGGAACGCTACAAATAGTGCTCCGGTGGCGCCCCACAGTAACAGGGAATTCAGTTGGTGTTTTTTCATGAGCTGTCTCCTATTGCAGTGGAGTGATCAGTTTTTAAATCAACTACCCTGACCTCTTTATTCTAACCACTTTGTATCTACTGTAGTTCCAGTATGAGTTCGGGGTATTCGTCAATCAAATCTGTTCGCAGGGGATAAGCTTTCGGACAATAATCGAAGAATGGGAGTGAAACGTCATTTATTATGGCCAGCGCTTTAACATTGTCGATATCGCCCATCATGCTGGCTCTTGCAACCCGCGTAGCGCCAATTCCGCCTGGCTCTGTATCTATGGTTCTAAGTTAACAAATCCAGACCGAGCAGGTGGTCAAAGTAAACTAGTGTGTAAGGTATATCGAACACAAAGGAAAACAAAATGACGAAAGTCATCAAGGCAGACCAGGCAGCGTAAATGGAGCGCCCTTTCAGAAAGGGTCTGCGCGAGAGCAACACATACAAGGCTGGTGACCAGAACAGGACATGCAGCAAAGCGATGAATCCGGAAAGCGGCACAATATCAGTTAGGGTTTGCGAAAGAACTGCAGAAGCAAACACCCCAAAAAAACCACCCACTGCCCAGCGCGCTTCAACATTGCGTCGGACGAACACAAGACCACTTATAAAAGTTGACTGCAGGATAGTGAGCCAGATTCTCACCCATAACGGCACACCTGCCCTGCCCTCTGCATCCCATACCTCCAGGGCACCGTGCCCGGAAACATAGTCTTGTGCCGACGCCAGGTCAGCAAGGCTGAGTAGTCCCAAGACCAGAAAAAGGGTAGAAAGTCGGCGGGCTGCAGTCTTATCCATGTGTGCCTTCCCAATAATGGTAGAGAATCTGTGGGCCTGTCCTACTGCGGTTTATACGCCACTTTGCACAGAATTTGTTCCTTGCTGCCTCTATCCAATAGCGCATTATATATTGACTTACGCTAATTTTTTAGCGTAACGTTAATTTTTTAGCGATTTTCAGCTTTGCTGGACTAGTAAATACTGCGTAAACCTTCTTCTATGTCGGAACGTCGAAGGTAGATAAACGCGCTTAAATAAAAACACTTTAGCTATTTCAATCGTAATATCAGGCTGGTTTCCATGCTGCTGACGGTGATTGTAAAAAGCAAAACCCTGCTGCTCCTTGTTCTTGCCAACAGAGAGAATTCCTTTGAATCCTCTCTACTGGACTCTCTGGCAGAAACCAGAAAGAGCCAGCTCGCTTCCTACCTGGTGATTGCCTGGCCTTTTATGACCAGCATCGCCAATGCTCAGGACGACATCGATACTCCACTACTTGATCTTGAAGTGCAGCAGGAAGCGAATGTGACACAGAGCTACACACCGGAAGACTTTTCACGCTTCGCGCCAAGAAACGCATTGGACATGTTGAATCAGGTCCCTGGCTTTTCTGTGCAACGTGGAGACCAGGGTCGTGGCTTCGGACAGGCAGATACGAACGTGCTACTCGATGGGCAACGCTTCTCAAGTAAATCCCAAGGCGTGTTCGATCAATTGCGGCGCGTCGCTGCCAGTAACGTAGCGCGAATTGATATCGTGGATGGTTCCACTGTGGGGATTCCCGGACTGTCAGGGCAAGTCGCCAACGTGATTACCAATGGCAATGCCGTCAGTGGCAATTTTGAGTACCGCACCGTTCACCGCCCCAAGTATGCAGAACCAGGTTGGTTCGGCGGCGAAGTTTCCATCTCTGGGACAACTCCGCGCCTCGAATGGAATGCCGCCTATAACCATGGTCTGGGTCGCGGCGCCGCTGGCGGCCCGGGCATCATCACCGATCAGTTCGGCAACATAACTGAACGACGCGACATACATTCCCACTTCGAAGGCGACTTCCCCAGCCTCTCCGGCAGCCTGAAATGGTTTGGCCCCAATGACATAGTCGCCAACGTTAACCTTAAATACGCGGAAGACTTCACCAACTTCTCCAATGATGAACAGCGTAACCTTATTGACGGTGTTAACCGTTTTCGAGATTTCGATAACCGAGGCCGCGGCTTTGACTATGAAATTGGTGCCGATGTGGAATTCGGATTAGGACCAGGTCAACTGAAACTGATAGGACTGGAAATCTTCGAAGATAATGATTTTCGTGCTGACTCAAAGCTGATTTTCGAAGACAACTCAGCGACCAGCGGCGATCGTTTCGCCAGACAAACCCAATCGGGAGAACGTATCGCTCGCGCCGAATACCGCTGGGACATGCTTGGTGGAAACTGGGAAGTCGATTTGGAAGCAGCCTATAACCGGCTCGATCGTGAGTCGCAGCTATTCGATCTTGACAGCAATCGCAACTTCGTCGAAGCCTCACTCCCAAACAGTACTGGCGAAGTCACCGAAGATCGCTACGAAATACTAGTCACCCATGGTCGCACTCTCCCGAATGGCATTACCATGCAGCTGGGAGTCGGCGGTGAAAGATCAACTCTCGCCCAAACCGGACCCAGCGGACTCACCCGAAACTTCTGGCGACCCAAAGGCTCGCTGAATCTTTCCTGGACCCCAAGAGAAGGGCTGGATCTGACCTTTAATGTTGCCCGCGTAGTCGATCAACTCTCATTCAGCCAGTTCCTCGCCAGTGTCGATCTGGTAAACCAGAACACCAACGCCGGCAACGCCGATCTCAGACCAAGACAAAGCTGGGAAACCAGCTTACAAATACAACAAAACCTGACCGACTGGGGCTCCACCACCATCGAACTCTTCATCAACAACTTCGAAGACTACATCGACATCATTCCCCTCCCCGGTGGTGGCGAATCCCAGGGCAACATCAACAGCGCCGAACTCTACGGCATCGACTGGACCAGCACTCTGAACCTGGACCCAATGGGCTGGACTGGCGTCCGAGTCGATCTCAGCGTCGAACTGGAAAAGAGCAATATCGAGGACCCGTTAACAGGAGAAGAACGCTACTTCAGCCGCCATTTCGATAGAGACATAGAGCTAGAGTTTCGCCACGACATCCCAGGCACGGATTGGGCCTGGGGACTCGGCGTGCAGAACATCCATGCGCAACCGTCTTTCCGTCTGTCTCAAGTGAGCCTCAACTATGAAGGTCCAACCTACACTTTTGGTTTCATAGAACACAAAAACGTTTTTGGACTAACTGCAAATCTAAACGTCTTTAACCTGACGGACGGCCGCGCAATCTTTGAGCGCACTGTTTGGGAGGGCCTGCGTACTGACTCGGCCGTGCTATTCAATGAGTATCAAGACTTGAGTGTGCAGCCGATTTTTCGGTTTGAGCTGACAGGGAATTTCTAAAGAGAAACTGGAACTTAAATCACTAAGATATGCATGGCTTAAAACTCCTGCATTCTTACTCAGGCTCTGCTTAACGATTCACTGTCTAAGAGTGAAGACTGGATTACGACGAGCCAGTTGCCAGGATTGCAGGAGTTGTACCAATAGACCAAGCAACCCCACTGCCAAAAAAGCCAGAAAATAAGGATAGACACTGAAGTCAGCAGTGTAAGCGTAGCGCCCCATCCACGTCTGAGAAAAATAAAGAGTGGCAAATACAGCTGGAACAAAGGCGATCACCAATAACCGTAACAGATTAGCGCTAAGCATTTTCAGCAAGGAGTAAGTAGAAGCGCCGAGCACCTTACGAATCGCTAACTCCCGCGCTCTTTGTTGGGCACCGTAAGTGGCAAGTCCCGCTACACCTAAGATTGAAATGAGAATACTGATTATGGCGAAGACCCGAGCCAGGCCCAATACCTGCGTATCCGTAGCGTAGAGTTCGCGCCAGATATTTTCCAGTGTCTCGATCTCTATGTACTCATTGCCTGTGATTTCACGCACGATAGCCTCAACATCGTTCCGCAACGAAGACAGATCTCTTCCATTGTGATTAATGACCAGATCGACATCGGCATTGCGATACTGCTGCTCTGTCTGCCCCTCAAGAAAGCCATCTCCGTAGGGTAAGATATACACTGGGCCGATCTCTTCATGCATAGGCCGGTAATGGAAATCCTGCATCACGCCGATCACAGTGCGGGAGCCGATTTGTTTTCCCAATGGCTCTTCCCAGCCAAGATGGTTGACCATAGTTTCATTTACTATGATCGGGTTGACCTCATTATTGGATTGGTCATCTCTGAACATTCGCCCCCGGAGTAAGGCAATTTCCATGGTGTCGAGGAAAGTGGCACTCGCTGAAAACGGATTGGTAGTCACCATCTGGCTAATACCATTGTTATCTTCGATCGGTTGAATTGAGATAGAAATTCCCGTACCCAGCACGTTTTGTGTTGCCGCAACATGATCAATGTCGCTGTGGCGCAACAATTCTGTCATTACGGCCTGCCTGCTGCGAATGGCATCGCCTCCTTGCAGGTCCACTACAAGCTGGTTCTCCTTGCGAAATCCTAAGGGAGCCTCCTGCAAATAGTCAGCCTGTTGGCTCATTAACAAAGCACAAGCGATGATAGTAATCGACACTGCCATCTGTAGCAGCACAAGCAACTGCCTTAATGAGAGAACCACCGGACCAATTTGGTACTCCGGCCTGAAAATGGAAAGCATCGATGGACTGGAAAGTTTCAGCGCAGGATAGAAGCCGGCCGCGACACTAATCACGATGAGTCCGACTAGTAACACAAGCAAGGCTCCCGGCGTCAGCAGTAACTGAGCAAGTTGTGCTTTACCAGTGAGCGATTCAACATAACCCAGTTGCGTGGCCAAATACGCCGCACCCAAAGCCACCGAAAGCGATAGACCAACGAACACCACAGATTCCAGCAAAAACTGGCTTATCAGGCGTTGGCTATTGGCTCCCAGGATCTTGCGCATGGCCACTTCCTTATTGCGCTGCGCCGCTCTTGCAGTCGCCAGATTCACGTAGTTGATGCAGCTAATGAGCAGCAACCCCACGGCTATCATCCCGAAAATCATTAGATTCTGAATATTGCCAACACCCTGGGAATCAACAAGGCCCGCAGTAAAATGCATGTCATCCATTTGGTGAAGGAGTAGCTTGTATTCCAGGTCCACGCCTCCAGTCAGATTTTGAAATTCTCCCGAAAGATGCTCATTAAACAGAGACTGCGAAGCTTCTTCTATGATTGCCGGATCGAATCCTTGACTGACTGACACCAGCGTTCTGCTGGGAGGCGCAAAAAACTGGTTGTTGATATTCTCCCAGTAATTCGGTTCATAAAACTCAAGAAGGTTGAAAGGAATTAAAGCGTCATATCGATAGGTGACATTCTCGGGCAAATCCTCATAAAGCAGGGTCACTTCCAGGTCTACTCTTTCGGTGCTAATAACACGACCTACAGGATCTTTGTCGCCGAAATAGAAGCGGGCGAAACTCTCGCTCACGGCAATTGAATTAGGATCGGCAAGTGCGGTTTCTCTGTCCCCAGACAATATGTTGAATGTCAGCATGTCGAAGATAGCCGGGTCACTCAGGTACACTGACTCCCATTCGTTGCTCAGGTCATCAACGCGAAACCGGTTTTCGGGAGCATCACGCAGGCGCATGGCTTGCTGAAACTGCGGATAGTTCCTGGTGAGATATTCACCTACTTCGTATCCGGTAAGAGAAATACCCACTTCGTCGAGCTGGGTACCAACCCGATACAAGCGTTCATGATCGTGATGAAAATGATCGAAACTCAATTCGCTATAGAGATAGAGGCCAATCAGCAGTGCACTGGCGAATCCCAGCGCCAGACTCAGGATGCATACCATGGAATAAAATTTTTCCCGCACTACGCGGCGCAGCAGTACACTGAGAAACTTCATGGCTAAGAACCAGGAAATAGTTAAATTTGCTCTTATAGGTGAGAGCTTAGGCTCTAAAAGTCTTTCTTAGTTCCCAAAAAAATAGGGTCAGGGCTACAAAATTAGACTAACTACACATCCGGTCATCAATGTCGCAACATTACCGAGTACCAATGCAGTAAACACAACTTCCACAACTTCCTTACGCCGCTCAGGCATGATCGCTACGAGACCCGCTATGATAATTCCACAGCTGGCGATATTTGCGAATCCACACATCGCATAGGCAATAACGGTGGTTTGCTTCTCCGAGAATTCACTTACATCAGCCAGAGCAAGATAAGCAACGAATTCGTTCAGAAATATTTTTGTGCCCATTAACTCGCCTGCCAGCGCGGCACTCTGCCAGTCGAAACCCACCAGCCACATGACGGGGCGCAACACAAAACTGAGGATAACTCCGAGATTTAGCCCTTCATTGATTAGTTGCAGTAGATCATCCAGCAGATAGATAAAGGCAAATAAAACCACGATGATCGCCGCAATAGAGATCATCATTTTTACCGCATCGTTTACTGCATCAAGCAGCACCTCAATCCAGGTTTTTTCACTACGAGGAATACCGGTCATATCAAGTTCACTGGCCGGAGTGGGGCTATAGATGTGGGCTAGCGTCAGGGCAGCTGGGACACTGATAATGGAAGCGGTTAATAGATGCTGCAAGGAACCGGGCAGTGTTTGTTCGAGAACGCTGGCGTAGAGAATGATCACCGTTCCGGCAATGGTCGCCATCGAACAAATAATTAACGCCAACAACTCGCCTCGCGACAGGCGGTTTAAGTAGGGTTTGATAACTAGTGGGGCCTCTATAGTGCCAAAGAATATCGTCGCCGCTGCTCCCAGGCCCAGTGCACCGGACAAACCAAATGCACGCTTCAACAGCTTGCCAATGGCTTCTACCAGCATGCTGAGAATACCAAAATGAAAGAGCATGGCAGACAGCACGCTGATCACCAGAATAAGTGGTAGCACCTGAAAGGCAATAATGAAAGAGTTGTCAGGATTGCTCACCTCAAAGGGCGCCGGCCCTCCAGCCACATAACCAAACATGTATTGAGCCGCACGGTCCGTGGCGCTCTGTAAGGCCCGAACCACTGCATTTAGCCCAAGCAGAGCATTGGAGATAAAACTAATCCGCAGCAACAGAAAGGCAATGACAAGTTGGGACACCAAACCTATTGCTATACGCATGGGAGAGACTAGCTGGCGATTGGTAGAGAGTAGATAAGTGAGCCCGACAAACACTGTTAGGCCCAGAATCGGCTGGATGAAACCCATGTTCACTTCTCAGTTAATTATTGTTGTTATTAAGACCCGAAATCCCGGATTTTCAGTCGCCGCCCAACTCCATGCGCGCGAGAACCAACCGAGACAGGATAGTGACAGCCAGGATGGATATCCATACCCAGGTCGTCACCCCAAGATATTGGGGCCAGAGCAGAAACACAGAATACGCGAGACCAGTCTCTCCGCCTTCTGCCAAACCGACGGCAATGCGCATGCGGCGTTGACTACGATCCTCAATCCCCTTCTTTGCTTCGAAGCTACCCAGGCCTAAAGCGCCGCTAATACAGAGCACATAGCAATACAGCATAACAAGCCACTGCAAACCGTATTCTGGAAACCGCCAATAAAATGCAAGCACCATGGCTGAATACGCAGCCATATCAAACTGAATGTCCAGAAAGCCGCCAAAATCCGAGCTAAGGTCGTAGGCTCTGGCATAGATTCCATCCAGCGCATCGAGCAAGCGGGATAGCCACCAAACAATCAAGGCCAGCAGCAATTCACCCTGAGACACCAGGTAGGCAGCAATAAGAGCAATGATCAATCCAATTAACGTGATCTGATTTGGGGTGAGCCGTAGCCAGGCCAGGAGCTTAACCAGTGGCACGACATAGCGTGGCAGTAGTGCACGGAAGTAGTTATCAATCATAGATTAAGGAGGGTCACCTTAACTTTATAGTACAGTATTTTTGTTCCGACCCAATCTACTAGTAAGGTCAATTGATTGGCAACAAATCGGATCTGTTTATCGGCACTCCATCAAGAAATACTGTATCAATGGAATTCCAGGCACCGATTTCTACTAAAGGGTTTTCAGAAAGCAGAAGCAGATTTGCGATCTTACCTTCCTCTACTGTGCCATACAGATCATCTACTCCAAACTGTGATGCATTGTTAATGGTAGCTGATTTGAAAATATCAGAAAGGGGAATACCATATTCAGCCATTAGCTCCAGTTCTCGCAGAGTGTTCAGCCCGGGCTGGTTAACATAACTTGGGCTACCGGGAGTATCTGAGCCCAGCAGAATCGGATGATCGAGCTCGTGGAGATACATCATCGCTCTTGCGCCCCGCCCTACAATTCCTTGCCTATAGATGCGTAAAAATATTTCCGGTGATACATTTTCCGCCTCCAACAAGTCGTTCTTGAACCATTGAGCCTGGGGCCCCGAATACCAATTTTGTAATGTGCCAGGAGTTGTAGATGTAAATTCTTCATTTCCTGAAAAAGATGGAATTGCCAGCTCCCCTATTCCCGCAATTATTCTAAGCGTTGGCATTACTCCAATGTTTCTGTTAGCAATTTCATCCAATATTGACGCAACAGTGTCAGGGATGTCGCTCGATCGATTGAATTCTCCCCAATTCCAAACTCCGTGGGCTAGCACGTCAATGCTATAACTCAGTGCTTTTTCGTACATATCCAGCGCATTTGCATGAGCGACTACCATCAATCCGTTATCGTGAGCCTGCTCGACTAATGTACTTAGAGTTTCGTCAGCAAGAAATGGCCAGTTATTGGCGTTTCCATAGCCATCTTCGAAATAAAGCTTCAAGCAGATCGCACCACTATTGGCAATTTCTCGAACTATGGAAGCTATATTGGCGCTCGATTCATTAGTATCAATCAGATACCTGGAATAGAGGCGGGAAGCAGTAGCCGAATCTAATTCAACATAAGGAAAGGTTTCGGTAGAGGTCACAACCTCGCATTTAAAATAGTGGGAACGTGTTGGTTGATTGACAAATCTATCCGATGATGCCCCCGGATTCGGATCAAGGACCTGTGTGACTCCGTAGTAGAGGAGGCTTCTCGGTAGCTGCAAGAAGTAGTCTTCAATGAGATCTGGCTGCTGTTGTGCTCTTTCTTCAACGGCAAATCCGAACCCCGGAACTGACGACACATGAACGTGAGAGTCGAAAATTCCTGGAGATAAAAACTTATCTGTTCCATCAATTACTTGAATTCCTGCATCAGTTTCGATGGGATCACTACTGATACGGGTTATCAAACCATTGCTGAGTAATACGTTTTGACCTGGCTGAGCCTGGGCCAGATGTGAAGAAAGAATCGTTATATTCTCTATGAGTACGTCATTTTGTGCGCTTGTTTGATTGCAGAAAACAAGGGTGATAATGAGTAAGAAACAATTTTTCATAAATAGCCGATACTAAAAATAACTAAAATCAACGGGGCCAAAGCAGTTTGATCTATCCCTTGGAGCCTCAGATCAATATACTCTGGCCCACTTACTCCTGGTTATCCATAGGATTATCCTGGTCGGAAGTAATTAGCCAACGTCCTTCGATCTCCTTCAGGGTGAGTACGAATTTACCTTGGTCTGTACCTTCGGTATAGGTATATGCACCAAAGATATAGGCAAGACTGCCATCCATTTCATATGCGAAAGCACGGAGCAGTAACGGTCCGCCTGCGTTTACGTAGCGCTCACGAATCGCAGCACGGCCTCTGGCTGGCGGACTACCCCCGGACAAGACAAACCCGTCCTCCGTAAAGAGTTGCGCCAGCGCATCAGCATTCCCAGCCGCCCATGCCGTTTCATAGTCTCGTAACACTCGGTCAAGCGCTGAAGGCAACTCTATCGATGGGATAGCTGAATACGCAGAGCCCTGTCCATAGCCAGGCTGTGGCACGCTGCAGAAAACAACCATCAATAACGTTCCAGCAACAGTATTCAATTTCATGACCTTCCCTCCGAAGCAACAGCTTGAGCCATCGCAAGCTACTGTTTTTTGCTCTGACCCCATTTATCTAAGAACTACAGAAACTTTCTTGAATGTGCCCGCAGCTTTTTTATAGCCCAATCATAGTGGCTGGACGTGGCAGATATACAATAACTACCCAGCGTAGTTGTACCTGTCCAATCAAAATACTTCTTGGTAAACAACTCTTCATTTGTGAAAGTTTGTATCAGCGCCAGAGCGTCTCTGTGGCTCACGGTAACCAATTCTTTAGCGGTTTTAAGCTGCGTATTCTGATGCTTTTTCCAAAACCCAATATTCATTTCACCGTATGTCTTCCAGTTATACGGCGAGGGAAGGAAGTCCGCCTTGTCCCCGCCCCTATTTGAGGTGATCCAGTTCAAAAGCAACTGATGCCATTCGTAGAGATGAACCAACACATCTCTAAGGTTCTTATCTCGGGACCAATGCGCTTCCTTTTTGCTCACATCATTTGAGAAGTCAAAATCTGTATTTAGAGCCTCTTCTGGCATCGAATCAATCAACTGCCAGAGCTTCTCGAAATTTGTCTTTGCCAGCTCCATCAATGCTGATTTTGTTGTCGGCCTTGCCACTTGCTACTTCCTTTGCTCGGTATTAATGTACTACACCACTCTGAGACGGCTGGGTGCCAGCCGAACTCTTGGCCAGGCTGAGTGGTAAGAAAATTTGGAAATACTCATACCTGCTGTATCTTACTCTGACCTCATTACCCCATTTATGCAACAAACTCTCAAATGACGATTATTACTTTAAAGCTCCTGATACTAATACCTGCTTCCGTATTTACCGGAGTAGTATTGTTCCTGGCTACGGTTTTTTCAAAATCCACCGTCGATATGAACTCAAACAACTACCATGTGCTCTTTACGAATATCATTCGAAACGGTCGTAAATCCATTCTAATTAACAGCATAGTGTTACTGCCACTGATCGGTCTGGTAGCTCTCGTTCTAATCGCCGGACTATCCGATCTGGTGTTTCTGGGCGGGGCGATATGCTTCATATTCGGATCATTTGTGCTTTCTCGAGCAGTAAATGAACCGATCTACAATCAGCTCTTATCGACCGACCCTGAGAATAACGATGAGATAGGCGTAATCAGGTATAAGCTCAATCGCAGCAATGGCTTAAGAGCACTATTCAGCTTACTTGGTGTTCTGGCGATGGGGCTTTCATATGTTGCCTAATCGGGACGGGATAATTTTGTAGTACCGCATTTTTAATCTGACCCTACTTACTGGCCAGTTTAATCAAACTGCACTGCCCCTTTGGTTTACCCATTGCCACTGTTTCATTACCTCCGAGGTAATGGTATCCACCCAACGCGGTATGCGAAAGTACTCGATTTAATCAGGGGCAGAAATTATGAATCTAACAAAGAGCTCCTTTTTGGTTGCCGTTCTCTTATTGCCTGTAATGGGAGCTACCGCTGAAGAGGAATCAGATGAGAACCTGGAAGTGGCGATGTCCTACCTTAAGGCCATGGAAATAATGGACTATTCCAACGCCCTCGAACTAGTTGAAGACAATGTGGAATACATTAACGGCGCCAGCCCCGCCGTTTACGGAAAGGACGGTATTCTGAATACACTGCAACCCTTTTTCGAACCCATCCAAGAGAACGAATTCGTCATCCTCAGAACAGCTACCGATGGCGATGTTGTGTTTATAGAAAGATTAGACAGACACCGCATTCCCCAAGGCTGGTTCGAGTTACCCGTGAACTCAATATTTGAAGTAAGTAATGGCAAAATTACTAAATGGCGCGAGTACTTTGATCGCGCTACGATTCGAGACGCAATGGCAGAGTTAATGCAATAGATGCACAGAAGAAGGACTGTTTAGTACAGTATTTTTACTCTGCCCAATTTACTCAATTGGGAAAGTTGGTCCAATTTATTGCCTAAGTTGCTAAGTTATCAGTGCCCCAAACTCTTACAAATTTCGAACTAAGGTCCAAATTTTTGATACCTCCAATAAGCCAGTGCATAGTGACTCTCGTAAGCAAAATAGTACATAAGTAAAATAAGAAAAAAAACGATAATGCCCACACCATACAAATCTCCTTCGAAGTAAATCGAGAACAGGAAAACCATCAAAGCGAAGCATGTTCTCAATTCAAAATGGAACGCAATCGCCTTTGACGACACATAGCTATTACCGCTATCACATAAAAAATCCAAATACGACTGCCATTGCGCGTCATACTCCTCCAACGATATCTCCAAATCCTTTGCCGTTATCCTGTCCATGACCTTTGATTCCCATTGACCAGATATTGAACCCAGCGTAAGCTTCCCCGTCAAGTAGACAGTTCAAAAGTAGAGTTTCCAGCTGATTGTAAACGGGCTTCCAATGGTGTGAGGTCGCCCAGTGAGTCGTGCGGTCTCTCTTCGTTGTATTCCAGCATCCACTGCCAAGTCGCTTCTCTGACATGCTCAAGGGAAGTGAATAAATACTGGTTCAATATCTCATCCCGATATGTGCGATTGAAGCGCTCGATGAATGCGTTCTGGTTTGGCTTGCCAGGCTGGATGTACTGAATCGCCATTCCGTTGTCCTTGGCCCATGAAGTGAAAGCTTCTCCCAGGAACTCTGGCCCATTGTCCGTCCGTAACACCTCAGGCAGCCTTCTTTGCTGTTTGATCTGCTCAAACACTCTGACTAGCCGTTGTGAAGTGATCGAGGTATCGATCTCTATATGCAAAATCTCCCGATTGAAGTCATCAGCCACATTGAAAGTTCGAAAACGCTTACCCGTCCAAAGTTGATCAGACATGAAGTCTGCAGACCACACTGTATCTGGAAACGCGGGAACATAGAGTTCAGCACGCATTCGCTTGGGCAAGCGTTTCTTGGCCTTGCGCTTCAGGTTCAGTTTCATCAGGCAATACACTCGGTAGATCCGCTTGTGATTCCAGGGCTGGCCCCTGCGGCGCAGAATCTTCCGGCACTTCCAGAATCCCCGGCTAGGCCGCTCTTCAACGAGACTGGCCAGTGCCGAAATCACCTCTGCATCACGAACCGTCCAATGTGGAGGAACGCGGTAGTACGCCGACCTGGAAAGCCCAACACAATCGCATGACCTGACGATAGAGAGCCCTTTCTCCTTCACAAGGCAGTCTGCTGCTTCTCGTTTCCTGGTCGGCGTTACAGCTTTTTTGTGATCAGATCCTTCATGGCGGAGTTTTCGAGCGCCAGATCAGCATACATCCGCTTCAGCTTGGCATTCTCAGCTTCCAGCTCCTTCAGGCGCTTCAGCTCTGAGGCTTCCAGCCCACCATACTTCGCCTTCCAGTTGTAGTAGGTTGCATCGCTAATGCCGTGTTTACGGCACAACTCTTTAACCTGTATCCCGGAATCCGCCTCTTTCAGGATCGAGACAATCTGGCTCTCGGTAAATCGTGACTTCTTCATGTAAACCTCCTGGCTATAAAATGCCAGAAAGCTCTACTTATTGCCTGTGTCTTATCTAGGGAAGCTTACGATAGTAAACGAGCATTTCTTCGCGACCTATTTGAAACGCTTTTAAATACTCA
>JAKSCP010000517.1 GCA_022360535.1 Pseudomonadales bacterium
CCCGTCTGCACTTTTTGTGACATTATTGTTCTCCCGCGTGAGTGGGGTCAGGGTTAGAATAAGGTACTGTATTCCTCCGCCAATCCCAATAATAAAGACAGGCTGCCATGAAAATAAAACTGTTACTCTTTCCTTGTTTCCTTTGTTTCTGTTCATTGTCATCGCTTGTGTCAGCGCAGGCATCGCCGCCACACTCTGCACCGAAAGACTGGGGCCCTATCTCGATTAATCTCGAAGAGATTAGCTATCCCTATCCGGTCAGTTTTATGGATTTTCGAATCTATAACACCGACGTGCGTATCGCATACATGGATGTGGCACCCACCGGTCCCAGTAATGGTCGCACCGTGATTTTCCACCATGGTGGTTTGTACTATGGCTGGTATTGGAAAGCGCAAATCGCCGCCCTCGCCAACGAAGGCTACCGCGTCGTTGTTAAAGACCGTTTGGGCTGGGGTAAATCATCGAAACCAGACATCCCTTACAGCATCAATTTATGGGCCTCCAACACGGCCAGACTGATGGATCATTTAGGCATCGATCAGGCTGCGGTAGTTGGCCACTCCATTGGCGGCCAGATGGTTACCCGCTTTGCTTTTCTCTATCCCGAACGCACCACTCATCTGGTTACGGTGAACCAGGTTGGACTTACCGACAGAAGAAAGGGGCGTGGCTTTCGTCCACTGACTGGTGAGGTCGACACCAATCCTGATATGGAAGCCTTTTATGGAAGCCTGGTGGAATGGGCGGACGAGAACTTTGCTATCTGGAAACCCGAGTTCATCGAACACATGCGCATTCGTTATGGCAATCGCCTGAGCGGCGGTTGGCCTCGCATGGCTTACATCTCTCGCTTAACCGGACAGATGCGCGGCATGGATACCGTGGTGAATGACTGGCAACACATTCAAACCCCAACTCTCATCATGGGCGGAGAAGAAGATTATCCGACCTATGCCGATGAGGCGATCCATGCGGGTAATGTGTTCCCCAATGCCGAGGTCTTTAACATCCCTGGCGTAGGTCACAACCCCCATGAAGAAGTGCCGGAAATTGTAAATGCCAAACTCATCGAATTCTTAGGTTCGTAGTTACTTTTCAATCATTGTTCTAAAGAGGTTCCAATCATGAAAATCCAATTGAAAAACTTTATTGCTGCTGTGGCGTTAGTGTTTTCGTCGAGCCTGGTGCTGGCTCAAGATGAAAGCTTGATGACCTATGACCTGGCGACACAGGCCATGGAAGCAGCCGAAGCCTACGCTCGCGAACAGGGTTGGAATGTCACGATCCTTATTACCGATCAAAACAACAACCCAGTGAAACTGCATCGCATCGACGGTGCGGGTGCAAGAACCTTTGGTTTCGCCACGGCGAAAGCTTTGGTGGTTAATGCCACTGGCCTCACTTCAGGTGAATATGGGCAACAGGTCCAGGCAGGTGACAGGGAAGAGATTGAAGGCGGTGTTACCTTTGCCGGTGGAGTACCGGTGTTCCGCAATGGCCAACACATCGGCGCCATCGCCACTAGCGGTGTGCGCGCAGCACAGGATGAAGAAGTATCCATTGCTGGTGCAGAAGTGATTGGCAGCATCTCTAACTAAACCGCTTAGAAAAGGGGGCGGAGTAAAGGTAGATCAACATTCCGCCCCTGCCTCTTTGCTACCTTCTTTGGCATGACTTCTCAGGACTGCCATCATTCCCAGGCTGAACCCGGCACAAATACTCACGTGCCGGCGTGCCACGCCAACAAAGACAAGCCAGACTGGTTGCTACGTACTTGCCTGACAGCAACTTGCCTGCTTTATGCAGCCCACTTTTTGTTGACCGATGCCCTGCCTGCAGGCTGGCCCATGTTGTTGTCCCATTCCGTGTTCGAGTTGATCAATACCATATGGTGGGGTATCGCCATTGGCATACTCATGATTGCGCTGCTGGGACGAGTGCCGCGGGAATTCGTCATGTCGGCCCTTGGCACCAGAAGAGGATTTCGCGGCATTGTCCGTGCCAGCTTTGCCGGCGTTCTATTGGACCTTTGTAGTCACGGCATTCTTATGGTGGGCGCGAAATTGTATGAGCGTGGTGCCAGCGCCGGCCAGGTGATGGCATTTCTGGTAGCCAGCCCCTGGAATTCTCTGTCGCTGACATTAATCCTGATTGCGCTGATTGGTTTGCCCTGGACGCTGGCCTTCATCCTGTTGTCGATGGTCATCGCCCTTGTCACCGGCATTCTGTTCGACTTATTTGTTCAACGTGGCGTACTGCCAACAAACCCACAGCAGATCACCATACCCGAGGGCTTTCAATTCTGGCCCGAAGCAAAGCGACAATGGGCGCAGGCGGATTTCAGCTTTCCTACCCTGATCAAAATGCTGAAAGAAGGATTGATTGAATCGAAGATGGTGATTCGCTGGATATTGTTTGGCGTTCTGCTTGCCAGTGCGGTCCGTGCCTTCATGCCAGTTGAAATGTTCAGCACTTATTTTGGGCCGACGTTGATGGGACTTGCTGTCACTATCGCGGTAGCGACTATTCTGGAGGTATGTTCAGAAGGTTCCACACCCATCGCTGCCGATATTCTTACCCGGGCAGGAGCACCCGGTAATAGTTTCACCTTTCTTATGGGAGGCGTTGCAACGGACTACACGGAGATACTGGTCCTAAAGGATGCAACGCGCTCACTGAAAATGGCGTTGTTCCTTCCCTTGATATCAGTGCCGCAAGTCCTGCTACTGGGCTGGTTGATCAACCAGACAGCTTTGTAACTCCAGTAGTTAATCACTACCAGCTTCCGCCTGTTCCCGTACACGTTCGCCACGCAAGATATTCATCATGCCGTAGTTACCTTCATGGCAACCGTATTCGTATAGCTGACCCGCCACCTTGGTCATGGGAATAGTCGCCGTAATCTTGTCAGTAAAAGTTGCCGGGTCTTGCAGTGTCCATTCATACTGAATTGAATAAGGTCCGGTGCGGACAAATTTTTCCACGAGAGTCTTTTCGAGCGCATCACCAAAGCGGCTAAAACTTGGTGCGTAGCGAGTAAAGTTATAGGTTTCTACAACCAAAGTATCGCCATCATAGTA
>JAKSCP010000268.1 GCA_022360535.1 Pseudomonadales bacterium
ACGGCCAACTGGCAAAAGTCGATATGACGGGTCGAGTACTGGGAGCTATCGGTCGACCTGGCAGGGAGAATGGTCAGTTCGGTGAGGCACATGCGCTCACACTGGACCTTGATGATAACGCCTACATCGCTGACGTTATCAATTTACGCATTCAGAAATACGAAAGGGTTGACTAATCCCAAGCGTGCCCAAGCGTGAAAGTGGCGCAGAGTACCGAATTCTCTAGCGCTGCATTTCACCACTGGCCTGAATCAGGAACGGGCCTGGTGTCTTATAACTGTTTTCCAATAGTTTGCACAATTCCTCGGCAGAGTCGGCACGGGCGCCAGGAACGCCAAAACCTTTGGCCATTGCTACCCAATCAATTTCCGGATTGCCGATATCAAATAAGCTCGCCGCGACCTCGCCAACGTCTTTCACCCCTAGACGGCCATACTCTACGTTAAGGATGTTGTAAGAGTTGTTGGCAAAGATAACCGTTGTGACGTTGAGTTGCTCTCTTGCCTGTGTCCAAAGTGCCTGGTTTGTATAGGCAGCCCCACCATCACCTAACAGGGCTAATACGGGGCGGTCCGGGCAGGCAAGAGCTGCCCCAGTGGCGCAAGGGCCGCCCTGGCCAATGGCGCCTCCGGTCAGGCTCAACCAGCTATTTGGCGCGCTGTTTTGGCAGAAAGGATAGGCGGCATTACCTCCACCGGAATCCGTACACACGATAACTTCTTCAGGCATGGTTGCAGCGATTGCTTGAATGATACTTTTGGTATCGAGTTCGCCGCTGGGCTTGGCTATCTCTTGTTTCTCGAAGCGACTGACAGCTTCGTTGTTGGCGCCCAGGCGTTCAGCCAGGTGCTGCAGTGCATCGACTGAATCTTCATCGATCGTGGTAAGCCGGATTGTTTCGCAACCTGAAGGAAGCAGTTGGCCCGGTATACCGCGATAGGCGAAAAAGCTGGCGGGGATTTCTCCGCCTACAAGAATTAATTGCTCGACACCTTCCAGTGTGGCGAGGATCTGTTCCGGAAAGTACGGCAGGCGTTCAACGGCAACCCGTCCTGGTCCTCCGTCTACTCGTGCTGGAAACGTACCGTTTAGCAGACGACAACCAGTTTTGCTGGCAATTTTGCTCGCCGCTTCCATGGCAGCTTGCTCTGCGCCCTGGTGCTCCAATAACAGCGCTGTTTTCCCGCCATTTTCAATTACCTTGGCTACGGAATCGATCGTGGCAGAGGAGACTTTGGCTCGTTGTGGAACAGGGTTCGGAGCAACCGGGCCGTTTGATTCTCCCCAGGCGGCATCTGCTCCCATGATCAAGGTGGCAATTTGTCCGGTTGAGCCTGAGGATTGACGCAGACTTGCCGTATAGGCATCGGCACCATCTTGTGCAAGAGTCTCGGCAGTGGAGCAGGACTTAATCCAGCAAGAGAAGTTTTTCGCCAAAGTATCGATGTCTGATGTGAGAGGCGCATCAAAACCAACATGGTAGTTCGGATGATTGCCAATAATGTTAATCATCGGCGCATTGCCACGTCGCGCATTGTGAAGATTGGCAATGCCATTCGCCATGCCTGGCCCCAGGTGCAGTAGCGTGGCAGCGGGTTTACCTGTCATGCGACCGATACCATCGGCGGCGCCGGTACAGACGCCTTCAAACAATGCCAGCACAGAACGCATTCGCGGTACTGCATCCAGCGCCTGCACCAAGTGCATTTCTGAAGTGCCGGGATTAGCAATACAGAACTCGACTCCGCAATCAGCCAGTGTGTTGATCAAGGCTGTAGCGCCGTTCATACTCTCCGCCATGTGCGTAACATCCATCAGTTTAAGGGCTCGCTATCATAGCATTTGCACTCACAAACACTAATGGCTACCCGTGAAGACCAGGAAGAATTCGCCTCTCATGTAGTAGATCTGCTGCAGAGTGTCGGGCCGTGTTACTCCAAACGGATGTTTGGTGGTTACGGTATCTTTCTCGACGGTCTCATGTTTGGGTTGATTGCTGACAATGATCTCTATTTGAAGGTGGACGACGAAAACAGGGAAGATTTTGCGACCCTGGGGCTACAGCCATTTACCTACGTGAAAAACGACAAGCCAATGCAGATGAGTTACAGTCAGGCGCCGGAGGAAGCCATGGAAGATCTGGATGTGATGCGGGAGTGGGGCGCAAAAGCTTTTGCTGCCGCTTTGCGCGCGGCATCCAAGAAATCTAAAACTTCTAAAAAGAAACCTAAGTCGAAATCGTAACGGCAGCGAACTTAGGCAGCTCCAACGCGGTAGATATTCACTTGGGAAAACCAGCCAATCAGGTGCAATTCAGAAGCTTGTGTAACACACTTAAGTCGTTGATATTTAAGTGGATATCTTGAATTGCCATGACAAGAAGCCAGCCCGGCAAGACCCATCCGGGACGGCTTTAGTCCTGTGACTAGAATCATGGAGCCTGTGTTGGTCGCATTTCAGCGCACAATCCCTTTGTAATCGGTTACACTTTTGGTCTATCAATGCTTTCAATGCTTTGTTTTGGGGAACATTATGAAAAAGCTATCACTAGCCCTGTCTTCGTTGCTGACAGTTTTTGTGGGCTCGGTACTCGCACAAGACGATTACACGGTTCCGCGCACTGGTTGGGGGCAACCGGATCTGGAAGGTGTTTGGAACTTCTCCACCAATATTCCGATGCAGCGACCGGCATTTTTCGGTGATAAAGAATTTCTGACAGATGATGAGATCGAGGCCTTAGCGGCACAAACTGAGTTGGGTTTGCAAGCGCTCAACAACTCAGGCTCGGGTGGTTACAACACCTTCTGGTTGGAGATGGGTACGGGCAAAGACAACCGTACTTCACTGATTACTTACCCTGAGAATGGTCGACTGCCGGAAATAGTTGAAGGAACATTAAGTGTTAACGGTGGTTTAGGCCCCGATGTAGAAGGGGACAGACCGGTAAGGTTCATTGTAGGTGGAATCTCGAAAGACGGTCCTGAAGACAGAGGTCTGTCTGAACGCTGTCTGGTTGGGTTCAATGCAGGCCCTCCCTTCACGCCAAATCTCTACAACAACAATATTCAAATCGTACAGAGTAAAGACACCATTGCGCTGGTCACGGAAATGGTGCACACGACACGAATCATTCCCATCGATGGTCGACCCCATCTGGATGATGACGTGCGGCTTTGGTCTGGAAATTCGCGAGGTTACTGGGATGGTGACACCCTGGTAGTCGTCACCAGGAACTTCAACGACTATACACAAAGCTTCAGCGGGCTTGGAACGGCGAAAGACAAAGTGCTAACCGAGCGCTTTACCAGAACCGACGCTTATACAATGGAGTATGAATTTACCGTAGAAGACCCGAGCACATTCAGGGACAAGGTTGTCGCCATGGTGACCATGGCGAAAGTGGATGGCCAGATCTACGAATACGCCTGTCATGAAGGAAACTATGGCATGGTGAACCTGCTGCGTGGTGAGCGAATGACTGAACAGCGAGAGTCCGAAGCGTCGCGCTAGTGCGGTGCTCCGATAGATCGGGAAAAGCCAGCATTAGCTGGCTTTTTTTTGGTTGGTCCTTTTACCTGCTTGGACTTGGCCTGAAACCCGGGCTTGCTTCTGTTATTTCATTCAGGTTTATTCAGATTCCGTTCAGAAACTCTTTGCTACCTTCTTCATCAAGCGGAGAGGCCTGCAGACAGTCATTCCTCGCAGAACCCACACTTTAGATCTGTTTGCACTCAAGCTTTTCCGTGTGTCCCCACTCATCTATATGGCGGATAGGGAGTGGGGATTTTTTATGCCATCAATATTTCCTGCTACTCAACCCACCAGCGGCTTCTCCCGGCCTCAAACCCCACCTTGAACGAAACTAAATCTTTGATAGGATTCAGTTTTTCCATCCGGGCAATGGCCGGGATGGTCGGGTAAGCGAGGCGTCAAGCCTGCGGGGCGATAGGGTAGTTTAGGGTCGAATGACTGAAGGCCAAGTCAGTGACAAGTCTGGGGCGCAAGGCTCCGGCCAAAGACTTCTGAGTCTGCTTCTGATTAGCCTGGCGCTGCTTGCTGTGCTGTTTCCACCGCTTTCTCAGGCCCAATACCCGAGCCTGTCTCCCACCCAATATCCGGTTCCAGCGGACATGAGTGGTGTTCACTTCTACCTCATTACTGTGGATGTGGGTGACAGCGTGTGGGACAACTTTGGCCACACAGCGCTGCGGGTTTATGACGAAAATACCAACACGGACCTTGTCTACAACTGGGGCGTATTTGACATCAGTGGTGGAGTCATTGGTTTCTCCTTTAATTTCTTCAAGGGAATAATGAATTACCGGCTGGCTACAACGGCGCCAGCCCTGGAATTCGATCTCTATCGTTCGCAGCAACGTACTGTTTGGCAGGACAGGATTAATCTCACGAATCCTCAGAAAGAGATTCTTTACCGCCGTTTGATGTGGAACGCGGACGAAGGCAATCGGGAATACGCCTATCAATACTATTTCGATAACTGTACAACCCGGGTTCGTGACTACCTGGATGAGGCCCTGGATGGCAGCCTGTCGGCCAGCTACGCTGGGGTCACTGAGGAATCATTTCGTGACCAGGTACAGACCCATTATGCGTCCACGTCACTCATTGCCTTTTCCCTCGATGTGTTGATGAACAGCAACATCGATCGGGACGTGACAGAGTGGGAGAGCATGTATCTACCGCTTACGCTACGCGAACGACTGGCAGTGCTGGAGTCAGATGTGGCGGAAGATGGTAAACGCTTGCCGTTGCTTTCTGATCAGCAAATTATTGCAGAGTTCAGTGCGCCAACAGTTGAATCTGATCCTTATCGTATCGCCTCGGTGGGATTGCTGGCGCCAGCATTCTTCCTGCTCCTCATGCTGAAGCGGATTCCCATGTCCTATTTTGCAACCCATTCGAGAATCGGCTTTAAATTTGAAGGACTGAACTTTCGCTTGTTGGGATTGCTGGGGCTGATTACCGCTCTCTTCAGCGGTATCTACGGTACCTTGATGTTGGGTAGCTGGTTTATTTCTGATCATCTCGATACCCACCACAATGTTAACCTCTTGCTGTTTTGGCCTACTGATTTATTGGGGGTTGTTGTTGCATTGCGTTGGTTGTTTCTGTGCAAACCCTGGCCCACCACCAACAACAGCGCACAATTCATTAATAACTACTTGCTTGCCCATGTGGTGGGGATGCTCATTTACGCCGCCGTAGCCTTGTTGGGACTGAGTAACCAGGAACTGGATAGAATCCTGTTGTATGTGGTTCCGGGCTTTTTCTTATTCACGGTTTTAATCTGGGTCGTTGGGTTTCAGCCGGCGAAACCAAAAAACATGTTCTTTTAACCCGACTATGACTTCCATGAACATCAGCAACACCGTTAGCAGAACCGATGAGCTTGAAGAGATGGCCGCAAAGGTGGCGTATTCAGCAACTCAATTACCGCAGATCGAAGACGGAACCCCGGAGCAGGCCAGGGCCTTTCGCGCGGAGCGGGGAAATCCTTTTGCGCCAGAACCCTGTGATTTGCACCAAATTCGCGATTTGGAAATTCCTATCGGCCGCGGGACGGTGGGTGCACGAATGTATGTTCCAACCCCTGACAGTGTCGGCAAGGGTTGCCTGGTTTTCTATCACGGAGGCGGCTTTGTGCTGTCGTCAGTGGAGGACTATGACACGGTAACTCAGCGCATTGCTTACCATAGTGGTTGTAATGTCATTTCCATAGACTATGAGTTAGCACCCGACAACAAGATAAAGTCGATCTACCAGGACGCGTTCGATGCTTATTGCTGGATCGTCGAACAGGCAGAGGAGCTTGGTGTTGATGCCTCCAGGATTGCTGTCGGGGGTGACAGTGCAGGTGGAAACATTACTGTGGCACTAACCCTTGCCTGCAAGCGTCTCGCAGCCACCATGCCAACCCTGCAGGTATTGATCTATCCGTCGGTAGACCCGTCGATGAGCTTTCCTTCGATCGATGAGTTTGGCAAGGGGTACTTTCTTACAAAAAACGGCATGAACTGGTTTCGCAGCCACTATCTGGAATCACCAGAGCAAGCTGCGGATCCTGATTTGCAGTTTTTGAATCACGATCTAAGTGGACTACCACCGGCGTTTCTGATTACCGCTGGCTTCGATCCATTGCGGGATGAAGGTCAGGCCTATGCTGACAAGTTGACGAGCTTTGGCGTGCCCGTAACACATCTCTGCTATCAGGACATGATCCATGCCTTTGTGTCTTTTGCTGGAGGCATCGCGGCTGGAGAAGATGCGATCCGGAAAATTGCAGCCGAGCTCAAACAGACGTTACTGTAGTTTTCGACCTCTGTTCTTGCGGATAGTCCGCCAACTTTTTTCTCTGCAAAAAAAAGCCGAACCCTAGGGTCCGGCTAGTTCTTCCAAAACTAGTGGTTAAGGGTCGACGATTTCGACTCGTCGATTGCGCTGATAGGCCGCTTCACTCGTTCCTCGATCGGCTGGGCGCTCTTCGCCGTAGCTTACCGTTTCGATTTGATTGCGCGATGCGCCATTAACGATTAGGTAGTTAAGAATTCCATTAGCCCGGCGTTCACCCAGAGCAAGATTGTATTCCCGTGTGCCCCGTTCGTCGGCATGACCTTCCAGTCGAATTCGGCGACTTGGATTAGAAGCCAGATCACGAGCGTGATAGGTCAGTGTGTCGCGATCTGCCTGACGGAATTCGGAGACATCAAAATCAAAGTAGAAAACCCGTGTAGCCAGAGCTGAACGACGCGCGCGTTCTTCTGCCGCTGCAGCACGAGCAGCTGCTGCCTCGGCTTCACTCTGTGCCTGATTATTTGTGTTACTACCGGCGTCTTGAGTTGAACCGGTATCAGCGGCTTCCTCACTGGTGGAGCTACAGGCGACGAATCCACTTAATGCGAATATCACTAGGGCCAATTTTGTTAGTTGAGTTATTTTCATGGCAACTCCTGAAAAAGTGATGCGATCTGTAAAAATTGCTCGAAAATACAGTACCTTAAAAGGAGTGCGAAGCATACCCCATTTGATGGCTCAAATCCATTCGCTCAGATCAATTTTCCACCGCCATTTTCTGCTTGTTTGACGTCCCGCAAAGCCCCGGAATTGCTAGATATTTCAAATTTCGAACGGTTGCTCGATTTTTGTTTATCAGGCGCCCTCTTAAATGATACGCTTCGCTCTCTTTCAGGGTCGCAGGCTTCGAAAATTTCTGAGTTATATCAGTGAATTCGATGCAAAAGCAGTGGTCTGGGTCCGTCAATATGCAAGGAGTTTTCAAGTGAATGCTGATTTCACAACCGAAGAGTTAGCCTTTCAAGAGGAAGTCCGTGACTTTCTCCAGTCAGAATTTCCTGCTGATCTGAAGGCCAAGGTTGATGCCAATATCCGTCTCAGCAAGGACGATATGGTGCGTTGGCAAAAAATCCTATTCGAGAAAGGCTGGGCAGCGCCCAGTTGGCCTACTGAACACGGTGGCACTGGTTGGACCCTCACCCAGCGTCATATTTTTGCCACAGAAATGGGTTTGATCGGTGCGCCAGAACCAATTCCATTTGGAATGAAGATGGTAGCTCCGGTGATCATGGCCTATGGCTCTGAAGAGCAAAAGCAACGTTTCCTGCCGGATATATTGGAAAGCAATGTGTGGTGGTGTCAGGGTTATTCGGAGCCAAATGCCGGTTCCGATCTGGCGTCTCTGAAAACTTCTGCTGTGCGCGAAGGTGATCACTATGTGGTGAACGGCTCCAAGACCTGGAATACCCTGGGCCAATATGCTGATTGGATTTTCTGTTTAGTGCGCACAGACAACACCGTGAAGAAGCAGGAAGGAATCAGTTTCCTGCTAATCGATATGAAGGCGCCCGGTATCACAATAAAACCAATTGTTTTAATCGATGGATTCCCTGAAGTGAATGAAGTGTTCTTTGATGATGTCAAAGTGCCGGTGGAAAACCTGATTGGTGAAGAAAACAAAGGTTGGACTTACGCCAAGGTCTTGTTAACCCATGAAAGAACAAATATCTCTGGTGTTCCCCGTGGTAAGCGAAAGTTAAAAGCGCTGCGCAAGTTGGCGGCCAATACCCAGGATGGCTTCGGCCAGGCAATGAGTGAAAACGCATCATTCAAGAAGCGTATAGCCGAAGCTGAGATCGAGTTGCGTGCACTCGAGTATTCAGAGTTACGTACCCTGGCCTCGTTAAGCGTGGGTAAGGCGCCTGGGCCAGAATCATCGATTCTTAAAATTGTTGGTACTGAATTGGCGCAGAAGATTGATGAGTTGTTTCTGGAACTGGCCGGTTATAACGCGTTGCCTTATGTGCCGGATCAATTTGAAGATGACTTTGATGGTGAGCCGGTTGGACCCGGAACCACCGCTGCATCTGCGCTGACTTATTTTAATAATCGCAAATTAAGCATTTTTGGCGGTTCTAATGAAATACAGCGCAACATTATCTGTAAAGCCGTGTTGGGTTTGTAAGCCCATAGTTAGCGTTCAATAGAATTTAGAATAGACCGAGGTAGATCGTGGATTTTTCTTATACCGAAGTGCAGCAAATGCTGCAGGATCAGGTGCAAAAATTCGTTCAGAAGAGTTATGACTTCGATACTCGTAACAGTATCGTGGCGAGTGAGGAAGGCTACAGCAAAGAATTCTGGCAACTGTTTGCAGAACTGGGATGGTTAGCCGTGCCATTTACAGAAGATGATGGTGGTCTGGGTGGTTCCGCCGTTGATCTGATCGTGATGATGGAAGAGTTTGGTAAGGCGAATCTGGTAGAACCCTATACCTCGACGGCTGTACTTTGCGGAACCCTGGTTGCCGAACTGGCAGAAGGGGAGAAGAAAGAAGAGCTTGTTACCAGCATCATCAGTGGTGAAGTGCAGCTCGCTCTGGCCTACATCGAGCCGCAATCTCGCTTTAATCCCTTCAACGTGGAAAC
>JAKSCP010000497.1 GCA_022360535.1 Pseudomonadales bacterium
AATTTCAGCAGTAACCTTATCCTGAGTAGTCACCTTGGGACGAGCGATCACCTCGCCGTTACCTGTGCTCTCCAATGCAGACAACTCAAGTTCAATCAGTCCGCTGTTGCCAGTAAAACCTACCGAGAATGAAGTCGCCTCTGTTGACTGCACGCCCAAGTCCACCGCGAGTGATTGCGGGAAAAGAATGTCCCCAGGAGGGATAGGCACAGAATCAATGGCTTGTTGCACCAGGGCTTCGACCAAACTGGGATCTGTACCTTGCTGCAGAGCCTGTAGCCGTGCCTGATCACCGGCGATCGCCGCATTCTGCCGTGCAATCTCTTGCAATACCTGGTTGTTGGCAGTGTTAACCGTCGCTGCCTGGGAACCACCGTAGCGGAAACTGTCGCCAGTTGGAGCACTACCTGCACCCCCCCAACGAATACCGAGATCACGACTAAAATCCGTTGAGACGTTAACAATTCTTGCTTCGATCAAGACTTGTCGAACTGCCACATCAAGGCGCGCCAACATGGCCCGCACTTCTTCCAGCTTTTCCTCAATATCTCTCACAATGATGATATTGGTGCGTTCATCGACGGTAGCGGTGCCTCGAGGAGAAAGAATGCCTCCTCCACCACCAGTCACTGTGGCGGTATCGCCCGGCACACCTGCAGGTGCAGCGCCTGGAGCGCCTCCAGCTTCGCCAGTAAGCAGAGCCAAGATGTCGTTGGCATTGGCGTAGTTAACCTGGACAAATTCAGTAAACAGCGGAGCCAGTGCTTGCGCCTGTTGAGCGGCTTCAATTTCCAGTTGTTCCTGCGCTGCAATCTCATCAGCAGGTGCCACGTACAACACATTACCTTCCAGGCGGCTGCCCAGGTTACCTGTACGCAATATTAACTCCAGCGCCTGATCCCACGGCACATTATCCAGTACCAGCGTGATGTTGCCTGACACCGCATCACCTGCCACCAGACTGAAGTCATAGTAGTCCGCCATGATCTGCAATACGGAACGAATGGGGATGTCCTGAAAAGACACGCCAACGATCTCGCCAGTGTACTGCGCAGTATCTTCGTCGCCAGTGATGTCAATTGGTGGTGGACGCACACTCACTGTGTACTGCGCCCCACTTTGGTAGGCAACATATTCGTAGGTGCCATCGATATCGATAACTATGGTTGCCCTGCCAGACTGACCTAACACATCCACCGTACTCACTTGAGTGGCAAAGTCGCTGACGTCAAAACGACGATTCAAATCATTGGGTACAGTAGTATCCTGAAATTCAACGTAAACCCGAGCACCGACCTGTTCCACACTGCCGATGACTTCATCACTGGAGAGGTCAATAACGATTTGCCCTTCGTCTTCATCGCCCCGACGAAATGTCACGTCGGTAATTTCATTGTCGCTCGGTGCCTGAATTCCGCTGATCACGTCAGTGGGACCCGCAATACCACCCTGCACGCTTCCCGAGTCATTACCAACCTGGATGGTGAGCAGATTGCCCGCCAGCTGCGTTTCATAATTCACCAGTGAATCGAGATTCACCACCAGACGGGTGCGGCTGCCATCGTCCAATACCATGACACTCTGAGCGTTGTTTGAATCAATATTGAAACGTTGCTGAGACAATCCGCTCGCCACCCCCAACAGATCCAGAGAGATTCTTGCAGGGTTGTCCAATACAAAACTGGTTGGCTCAGGAGGAGGCGTATCGAAAGTCAGTTGAATCTCGATACTGTCGCCTGGGAGGTTGGCAAACCCAATACTATCCAGCGTGATAGATTGCTGAGCAGAGGCAACCCCCGCCACTAACCCGGCAACCAACACCAAAACACAGCTTAGCGCTTTCCTTAGTTGCAAACGTGCCATCTGACACGACTTTAATCCTTTGTAAGTGTTCATACTGATAACCTCGACTTACCCCTGCTACTGCAGCGTAAGAGTCTGTGGCCGCTCCACCCAGCCTCCTGAACCGCTGGGTACGATTTCAATGATGTTCAATTGCGATTCACTGATGTTTTCAATGCGCCCATGGTTGCGACCCAGGTAATTACCAATCGCCACCCTGTGCACTTCCCCGAATGCGTCTTCAATTAGTGCTTCGAATTCTCCACCGCGCACCAACATACCCACCATGGCCATTTCGCCCAGCGCCTGACTCTCCAGTGGTTCCCGTTGCCTTTCAAAATCTGGTTCCACGTCTTGTGACAATACAGTTTCGCCATTGGCATCAATGACAACCGGTATTTCGAACGGACTACGTAATGAAGCCGCGCTGTAGACGAAACCCTCGTAGGGCACGAACTCTGGTACTGGCTCCACCTCTGCTGCTGGTCGCGACTTCACCTCGTCGACATAGACCTGCAAGTCCGCCAGATTGTCGTAACGCTGGCATCCCACCAGCATTAAACTCATGGATATGAGTGCTGGCAGCCTGGATCCGCTTGTCGCGATCATAGCCATTTACTGCGCAGCTCCCTCGTCTACTTCTTTATACCGGTAAGTACGAGCCAGAATATTCATATCGAGGAATGTGTCATCTCGGGTCGATATTGAAAATTCATGCAACGTCACGATGCGGTCCAGACTTGCGACACCGCTGACAAAGGTACCGAAATCATGAAAATCCCCAACCGCGTTCAGGTTAATGGGAATCTCAATATAGAACTCCTGAACCTGTTCCTCAGGCAGTACGAAACTATCGAACTCAAGACCGCTGCCTTGACCGGTACTGGTTACGTCGACCACCAAGCCTGGTACATCCGTCTCAGAAGGCAGTTGACGAAGCAATTCACTAAATGTGTCTTCCATTTCCACAATCTGCGCGCGATAGTCTTCCAGATTGGAGGCAAGAAATGCTTTCTGCTCAAATTCAATCCGCAACTGCCCTTCTTCGCCGGCAACCTGCTGCAGATTGGTTTGTAAGTTCTGAATATGCAGGAAATAACCTGCAGCCAGGCAACCCGCAAACACGATGAAGACCAACATGACCTTAACCGCAACTGGCCAGGTGCCGATGGTGTCCACGTCCTGCAAATCATTCCAATCGAAATTTCGCAGGTCATTAGTAATATCAGTTATAAAAGACATCTGTCCCCTCAGCCCTAAGTCAGCAGCCTAAACCTCATCCTGGTCTGGTTGATTAGGTAACTCGATATTCAATGTTAACGAGAATGAAATTGATGCAGCCATTGGGCTTTCAGCGCTTTCAACCACTGAGAACTCGCTCAAATCGGTTGCCTCAAACCACTCAGAGTTATCCAGATTTCTCATTAACTCTGTAATTCGCGCGTAGGTCTCGGCAATGCCCTCGATAGCTATCACATCACCGGATCGCTCCAGTGATTCATAAAACACACCATCGGGCAGGGTCTTAACCAACTCGTCGAAAATTCGCACGATAACCGGCCGCGTACCCTGCAAATCGGTAATCACGTTCATCCGTGCCCGGATATCTTCCTTCTGTTGCCTAAGCTGATTGATCTCAGCCACCTGGGCATCCAGCACCGTAATCTCATTGCGTACAAAATCATTGCGAGCAGTTTGAATGTCTATCTCGCGGTTAAAATACCGGTCCACCAGGAACACAATGCCGCCAGCGATAATGACGAAGCCAACCATAATGGTCAGGAATTCTCGTTTACGTTCTTCCCGTAAGCGGTCGCGCCATGGGAGTAAATTAATGTGCGCCATTAGTACTCACCCCGCATCGCCAGACCTGCGGCAATCAACAACGAAGGCGCATCGTTCTGCAACATCGTTTCGTTAATCTTGGAACCGACCTGCAAACCGTTAAAAGGATTAGCAATAGCCACCGGTGTGCTAAGGCTTTCCTGAACCAAATCTGCGAGACCTTCAATTGCCGCGACCCCTCCGGCCAACAAGATATGGTCTACTTCGTTGTAGTGACTGGAAGAGAAGAAGAACTGGAGGGTTTGGCTTACTTGCTGCACCACGGTCTCTTTGAAGGGAGCCAGAATCTCATCTTCGTACTCTTCTGGCAGACCGCCACGCTTCATGGCTGTTTCGGCTTCAACTGCGGTCAATCCGAAGCGGCGTTGCACTTCTTCTGAAAGGGCATTGCCACCAAACATCTGTTCACGGGTGTAGATCGTCTTGCCCTGCAATATCACGTTCAGGGTAGTCATCATGGAGCCAATGTCGACGATAGCCACTGTTTGATCGTCGTCCATACCCAGCTGTTCCGCCAGTAAGGTATAGGCGCGCTCTATGGCATAGGCTTCGATATCGACAACCTTGGCATCCAAGCCGCCGATCTCCAGCGCCGTCACCCGTGAGTCCACGTTCTCACGTCGGCACGCCGCCAGTAGCACCTCTACCAACTCAGGATTTCTCTCGGACAGGTCCTGACGCTCAAAATCGATTGAGACTTCGTCCAATGGATAGGGAATGTACTGGTCGGCTTCCACAACGATCTGGTTTTCCATTTCAGAATCGGTCAGTGCCGCGTTCATTTCGATGGTCTTGGTAATCACTGCAGAACCGGCCACGGCCACCGCTGCTTCCTTAATAGATGGCTTGAGAATACTGACCGCGGCGCCTATGCATTCGCCCACGGCGTCAATATCGCTGATGTTCTTTTCGACCACGGAATTAGCGGGCAGAGATCTGATCACGTAGTTTTCCACGCGATAAGAGTTGCCGGCAGCGCTCAGCTGCAGGATCTTCACCGACGTGGAGCTGATGTCCACGCCCAGCAAAGTACTGGATTTTTTGCCGAAATTGGCAAGTGACCCGAGATTCTTAAGTTGATCCAGCACGTTAGTAGCCCAAAAAAACTAAATTTGTTTCGTTTATTTTTAAGACCTCAGAGGCAAAAGAAGCGCTCACCGCGCCCACTCCTGAAGCCAACTATAAACTCTTCTTCCGGAAAAAAATCAACAATAACAGTAAGTTAGCGATTTTCCCCCGATTTCTTCACTTTCCAGATTTCAGTATCGGCCGGAAAAAAAATTTATATAGTTTTCAATTAATTATCAGACTTTCAGAACAAACAACTTTACCATTTAATGATGAGACAAGCCCACAATCAATTCCTTGAAGCAGATCACGTTGCGCGCAGCAAATCCGCCCGCAATGCGCACCAGCTCTGACCTTGTAGCAATTCCTGGAGGATGAAACCGGCCCTGGTTACAGCAAGTACTCGCTGACAGCGGCCAAATTTCAATCTCACACCTCTTAGCGGACTATCTTGCTCTTCTATCAGCCGTCGTCAAGTCTCTTTACGGGGTTCTTCCCAGGGTTCTCCGACTCCCGCATGAGCCTCGATAATCGCGGTAATCTCTGAACCCGGGTGTATAATGTTGTGTTGCTTATGCGACGTGCCTGCAGCCATCAAAGCGGCCAGGCACATTATTCCTGCGGAGATTCATTACCAGTGCCTGCTAAGCTAAGAAGCGTCGGTAAATGGTTTGGCCTGCTCGGCCTGGCTGGAGCCAGCAGCGTCATCATGGTGGCCATGGCTGCCTATCTCTATCTTGCTCCGCTGTTGCCTTCGGCAGAGACCTACCGCGATGTGCAACTGGAGACTCCCCTGCGCATCTATACTTCAGATGGCCGCCTGATTGATGAGATCGGCAATCGCCGCAACCCGATTGCCTATGAGGAGATTCCGCAGATTCTCACCGACGCCCTCATCGCAACGGAAGACGTGCGCTTCTACTCCCATCCCGGCGTTGACCTGCAAAGTCTGGTACGGGGTTTTTACGGATTCGTTTCCGGCAATCGGCTAGGTGGCGGTAGCACCATGAACATGCAGCTGGCCAAGTACCATTCATTCGATGGTGACAACGTCTATCTGCGTAAACTCAAGGAAATACCTTTTGCACTGCAGGTTGAAAGAGAACTCACCAAGGAAGAAATCCTGACCCTTTACCTCAACACAGTGTATTTTGGCTCAGGGGCCGATGGGATCGGCGCGGCAGCGTTCGTTTATTACGGCAAAGATGTAAGCGAACTGACCCTGGCGGAATCGGCCATGATGGTTTCAGTTCTGCCTTGCCCTTCTGCCTGTAACCCGCTGGCCGATCCGGATCGCGCAGTCGCGCGGCGAGAAACACGCCTGCGCAATATGCTGCAACAAGGCATGATTGATGAAACCCAGTTCGCTGAGGCAAATCGCGCTCCCGTCACCGCTTCGCGGCGCAACCGCAACATCGC
>JAKSCP010000519.1 GCA_022360535.1 Pseudomonadales bacterium
TAGGCTATTGGGTGCCGGAATCCAATGACTTTGTGTATACCGATGCCCCGTTGGAGCTAAGCATCGTGCGGGCAAACTAACGCACTGGATGGCTTACACCCGGTAGAACTCCCGATACCAGCGGACAAAACGTGCCACGCCTTCTTCTATTGAAGTTTGTGGCTTGTAGCCAACATCTGTTACCAGTGCTTCTACATCGGCATAAGTGCTTGGCACATCTCCCGCCTGCAAGGGTAAGTAATTCTTGGTAGCCGTCTTGCCAAGACAGTCTTCCAGTATTTCAATATAACGATTCAGCTCTACCGGGTTATTGCTACCGATGTTGTAAAGGCGGTAGGGGGCTTTGCTGGTGGCGGGGTCGGGCTGGTTGCTATCCCATCGTGCGTTTGGTTCGGCCACATTATCGATAACACGCAGCACGCCTTCTACGATGTCATCGATGTAGGTGAAGTCTCTGCTGTGGTTACCGTGATTGAAGACGTCGATAGGTTTATTATCGAGTATGGCCTTGGTAAAGAGAAACAAGGACATGTCTGGGCGTCCCCAGGGACCATACACAGTAAAGAACCTCAGTCCGGTAGTGGGTAGAGAAAAGAGATGGCTGTAGGTATGGGCCAGGAGTTCGTTTGATTTCTTACTGGCGGCGTACAGGCTAACCGGGTGGTCAACGTTGTGATGCACAGAGAAAGGCATCTGGGTGTTGGCTCCGTAAACAGAGCTGCTTGATGCGTACACCAAATGTTCAACTTGATTGTGCCGACAGGCTTCCAGAATATTCACAAAACCAACCAGGTTGGCACTTACATAGGCTTGGGGGTTCTTTAATGAATACCTGACTCCTGCCTGGGCGGCGAGATTGACCACGCGCTGAGGTTGGTGGATGGTGAATGCCTGGTTAATAGCGTCGGCATCTTCCAAGCTGCATCGTATCTCGGTGAATCCCTGTTGCTCCAGAAGGCGGTTTAACCGAGCTTGTTTGAGACTGACGTCGTAGTAATCGTTGAGGTTGTCGATACCGACCACCTCATCGCCACGCTGTAACAGACGTTGGCTGAGTGCATGGCCAATGAAGCCGGCACTGCCTGTCACTAAAACTTTCATAGCTTGAATTGATCCAGTCTAGAGGCTGCCATCGACAGACTCACTGGGAAAGATGTGTTTTACATCGAACAGTACACAATTCTTCTTTCCATACTGTTGAATACGATCGGCACCCATCTCAATAAAATCTTTGTGGGCTACCGCAACGATGATGGCGTCATAGCTGTTGTTACTAAGCTCCTGCACCAGATGGGCTGAATCGGTTTGATCCACCCAAGGATCATAAATGTCTACATGGGTATGGTACGAGTGTAGGGTACTCACGATATCAACCACGCGGGTATTGCGGGTATCCGGGCAGTTTTCTTTAAAGGCATAACCCAGCACCAAAATCTTCGAGTCGATCACATGTATACGTTTAGACAGCATTAGGCGAATAACCCGTTCCGCCACATAGGAACCCATGGAATCGTTGATACGGCGCCCGGCCAGAATAACATCAGGGTGGTAGCCAACTTGCTGGGCTTTATAGGTCAAATAGTAAGGATCGACTCCAATACAGTGTCCACCCACCAGGCCAGGATGGAATTTCAGGAAGTTCCATTTGCTGCCCGCTGCCTCCAATACTTCTTTGGTGTCTATTTCCAGGCGTTCAAACAGGATAGCGAGTTCATTGATGAGAGCGATGTTCAGATCTCGCTGAGTGTTTTCAATGACCTTCGCCGCTTCTGCCACTTTGATGGCGGAGGCATGATGGGTGCCTGCAGTAATAAAACTTTTGTAGAACTCATCGATCAGTCTTCCGGCTTCGGGGGTGGAGCCTGATGTCACTTTTACGATGTTGCAGAGAGAATGGGCGTCGTCGCCAGGATTTACCCGTTCCGGGCTATAGCCGACCCAAAAGTCATGGTTCAAGTTGAGCCCGGAGTATTCCTCGAGAATAGGAACGCATTCCTCCTCGGTCGCGCCGGGATAGACCGTGGATTCGAAAATAACGATAGCACCACTACTGAGCTTGTCTGCAACCAGATGGGTAGCATGCAAGACCGGGCTTAGGTCCGGTTGGTTTTGTGCATCGACCGGGGTCGGTGCAGTGATAATGTAAAACTTGGCATCGGCCAAAACCGAGGGATCGCTGCTATAGGTGATAGGGCGTTGATCCTTGAAGTCTTCGGAGTTCAAAGCAAGATTGCGATCCACACCCTGATTAATCTCGTCAACGCGACCAACGTCGATATCGAAGCCGACAGTTGGGTAATGCTGAGCGATGGCATGGGCAAGCGGCAGGCCAACGTATCCGAGTCCCAGTACTGCGACCTTGGTGTCTGAACTAAGCGTGGGTAAATCCATGTTGTCTTTTCCAATATTCCTTGTGCGAAGTCCTACAATAAGCTCTGTAAAAATCGTTCATAAGCGCTTAACGGGCAGGGTGCTAGTCTCAATGCATTGCGCCGGGTTGGCTTCGCAAAACAGAGGCATCGATTCTACTCGAATTAGTGCTGCCGAATCGACCGTGTGCTGTGCCCATTCCCTTAGGTGACGGCTCTACCATGCTATAATTCGCCATCAATATCAGGGAATCGCAGCCGGGGTAGTCGATGCCTGGTTTTTCTCTGCAAACATAACGTAAAGGGTGTTATGGGACAGTTTTCTACGATTGCTATAGTGGGCCGGCCAGACCATGAGGGTGTGGTTGAGACTATCGGCAAGTTGTTGCAGTTTCTGGACAGTCGTTCTCTGGATGTCGTTATCGATGATGTCACCGCCGAATTGATTGGTGAGTCTTCGGTTCCGGTCTTCCCCCGCACAGAGATCTCAGGTCATTGCGATTTGGTAATCGTTGTCGGCGGCGATGGCAGTATGCTCAGCATGGCCAAGTTCATCGTTTCAGAAGAAATTCCCGTGATCGGTGTTAACCGTGGTCGACTCGGATTCCTGACAGACGTATTACCCAATGAGTTGGAAGAGCAGATTGCACAGGTGTTGGATGGTGATTACACCGTAGAGAAACGCTTTTTGCTCGATGTGCAGTTGCGCCGTGACGACGAGATACGGGCAGTTGGTTCCGCGCTCAATGATGTGGTGCTGCATCCAGGACAGGCAGCGCAGATGATTGAATTCGAGCTATTTGTGGATGAGCGATTCGTCTATAGCCAGGAATCAGATGGTCTTATCGTGGCAACCCCAACCGGCTCGACCGCCTATGCGCTATCCGCTGGCGGGCCGATTATGCACCCGGATCTCAACGCGGTGGTTCTCGTTCCAATGTATCCCCATTCTCTTAGTAGCCGACCGATAGTCATCGATGGTGACAGCGAGATCAGATTGATAGTGTCCGCGAAGGAGTCTTTGCAGCCTCAACTTAGCTGTGACGGTGAAGTCAAACACAGCGTGAGTGCAGGGGATGAACTGCTGGTCAAGAAGACGCCCACACCACTGAAGCTAATCCATCCCCCCAACTACAGTTACTACCAGGCATGTCGCAGTAAGTTAGGGTGGGGTAGCCGTTTGGTGCGCCTGGATGATTAGAGCCGCTAGTCTCGACATTGACATCAACCTCAAAAGCTTCAGCGAACAGTTACATCGGCTTGGGCTCGCTCATCGAATTATCGAAGAGTCAGGCCAACAGGTTATCTGGGTGAACAACGAAAGCGAAGTCCAGTTGCTACAGCAGGCGCTTAGTCAGTGGCAACAGCTGGACCAGGAGCAACAAGCGAGTTTCGCCGCCCAATCAGCCCCCACCAGTTCACTGCCACCACGGCAAGATTGGCTCAGAAGAGCGACGAATGCACTGTTAGCCAGTCCAGTCACCTGGTTGTTGATGTTGTTGAGTGGAGGGGTGGCTTTAGTGTCAGGTTTAGGGGCTAACCTGGGTCCTGTTCGAGACCTGTTCTATCCGCTGCTACCTGATTCAAGTCTGGTTTCGCTGTTGTCAGGCATCGATAGTGTGACGGAGTTAATCAGGACTTTTACCCCGATGTTCCTGCATTTTGGCGAGCTGCATCTGATATTCAATATGCTATGGCTCTGGTACTTCGGTAAACAACTGGAATCTTTGCATTCGAAATGGCTGTTCCTGGCACTGGTTCTGGTTACGGCATTTGTCAGTAACACTGCCCAGTATCTTGCGCAGGGCTATAACAATTTTGGCGGCATGTCAGGCGTGGTGTATGGCCTGGTAGGATATGCCTGGGTGATTCACTACTTCATGCCTCGCAGCCAGTTGATGATCAATACCAGCATGTTCGTGTTCTTCGTCATTGCGCTGGTACTGATGGAAGTTGTGGCATCTTCCTGGATCGCTACTGCTGCTCACGCTGCTGGTCTGGTAGCGGGATTGTTAGCTGGCTTCGCCGTGGTGATTTACAATCGTTTTGTCTTGGGTCGAGAGTTTGTGGGCAGGCAGAGATCCGGCCCCTATTAATGTAGATAGTTAGTGTAGTTAGTATA
>JAKSCP010000252.1 GCA_022360535.1 Pseudomonadales bacterium
CAATGCAACATGGCGGCTTTGGTATCTGGAATCAGCAGATGAGGGCTGTTGGGCTGATCTGTGGCCAGGCCACCACCATGGAAAGTCGCGCCGGCGGCGAAGCGATCAGGCACTGCCGCGACGGTGCGCATCACCATAGGACCGCCCATGCAATAGCCTGTGGTGCCAATGCCTTTGGAAGTGTCCACCTCAGGTTGTTCGTCTAGCCAGGCCGCGAATGTTCTGGCGTCGGTGAAATGAGTGTCTTCATTCAGGTTGCGTGCCATTGGCAGCACATGATTACGCACGTCGGGGTCACCAAAACTGGCGCCATAACTCACCACCGGTGAGCGCGCATCCCGATAGAAAGGATTGACTGTCAGTACCGCATAACCTTCGCGGGCCAGGCGACGGCCCATTTCCCGAAATGCCGGACGCAGTGCAAGAATGTCTGGCCAGACCAACACAGCGGCGTGGGCACCGGTGGAAGGGTAGGCGAAATGGCAATCGGCTACGCCGTCTGGAGTGCGAATATCAATATCACGCTCGGAAATGGATTGGGCGCTAGCCACGCTGGGCAGCATCATGCCAACCCCTGCTCCGGCGGCGAGTTTATTGAAGTCTCGTCGGCTCAGATCGGAATTCTTTCCCATCTTTTCTATATAGGCGTCTGCGTCTTTCTGGGTCTCTAAATCGCACATGGCTGTGTCCTCACTTACTGCGTCTTAGTATTATTGCTGGCAACCGTTACCGTTTGGGGTACGGCAGACTGTCTGTTTCAAGACTATGAGAGTATTTGGGCCCAGCCTAAAACACAACACCATTAGCCGCGAAAATCCTGTGTTCCGAGGTCACCATGAAGTTACTCGCATTTGCTACCAGCAATAGCCGATCATCCATCAACAAACAGTTGGTCACCTATGCTGCTTCACTGTTGGAAGGGGTCGATGTTGAGATTCTGGACCTGAATGACTATGAGTTGCCCTTGTTCAGCGTGGATCGCGAACGCGAGTTGGGTCAGCCCGAGCTGGCTAAGCAATTCCTGCAGAAGATTGCCGATGCCGATGCTCTGCTCATCAGTTTTGCTGAACACAATATGTCTTTCACTGCAGCCTGGAAAAACCTCTACGATTGGTGTTCGCGGATAGAAACCAAGGTTTATCAAGGTAAGCCCACTGTGCTTTTGTCCACTTCTCCTGGCGGGCGCGGTGGTGCCAATGCACTGGAAGCCGCCCTCAAATCGGCACCGCGATTCGGCGCCGACATCAGAGGCTCCCTGTCCTTACCTTCCTTTAATGACAATTTTGATACAGAGGCCGGAGTGGTGAGCAACCCGGAATTGGATACCCAGCTCAAAGAAGTGGTAGCTTCTCTTAAGTAGAACAAAGACAACCAAGACAATAAAAAGAACCGTACACCGGAGTCGACCATGACTTCCTTAAAAAGACGCTCCTTCATGAAAGGCCTGGGTGGTCTGGTCAGCAGCGCAGCCGCTGCCAGCTTTCCATTCATCGCCCGTGCTCAAAGCGTGCAGGTGGCCACCGTAGCTGGCATTGGCGAGCCCGGTTACCAACAGGAACCGCGCAATGGTCTACCGGCTCTGGAAACTTATGCCGACAACCCTTATGGCGTGGTCCCCGGGCCCGATGGCGCATTGTACTGGTGTGAAGTCGACACCGGCCGCATTCGCCGACTCAATCTCAGCACCCTGCGAGTCACCACCATCGCGGGCACCGGAGAGCCCGGTTTCCGGCCAGAATCCCGCCGCCCGTTGGAAACCCCCTTTGCCGCACCCCATGAAATCCGCTGGGATGAAGGGAATCTCTACGTGGTGGAGCGGGACAATCACACAGTGCGGCGCATCGCGGGGCAAACCGGGCTGGTGACCACGCTGGCGGGAAACGGCGAGCCTGGATTCGAAGGGGATGGGCGGCCTGCGGTGTTATCCCGGCTGCGTGCTCCACACAGCATCGCCTTCGATTCCCAGGGCAATCTCTTGATCTGTGATATTGGAAATAGTCGATTGCGTCGCGTCAGTCGGGAAACTGGCATCATTACCACTCTTTCAGGCACCGGAGAACGCACGGCTACCCCAGATGAAGCACCGCTGGCAGGAACTCCCTTGCTGGGCCCCCGATCCATAGACACCGATCCCGATGGCAACGCGTATCTGGTGCTACGGGAGGGCAATGCGGTTTATCAGCTGGACCTCAGCGCCGGGCGTCTGCGTCGCATTGCTGGAACTGGCGAGCGAGGTTACAGCGGTGATGGTGGCGATGCACTGGAAGCAAGTTTCAATGGACCAAAGGGCATCGCATACTCAAGAGCAGACAACAGCTTGTACATCGTCGATACCGAGAATCATGTGATACGCCGCATGTCACTCAACACTGGAATCATCGATACTGTGCTGGGTAACGGTGAACGGGGCGACGGCCCCGATGGTGATCCACTGGCTTGTGCCATGAATCGACCTCACGGCGTCTGTGTACATCGCAGTGTGGTTTACGTGACCGACAGTGAAAGTCATCGCATTCGCGCACTCACCGGTCTGTTTGGATAAACAAGGAAGACACTTTGTTCGAACTCAATGACTTGTTACTGCTGCTACGTTCAGCACAACCAATCATCAGCATTCAAACTCACGAAGAGCAACGGGCAGTGGATTTATTGCGCCGTTGTTCTGTTTCTATCAACAAGCCTGTATTGATGTGGACAGTGACCAAAGGCCTGGTCGATGCGGGTACGGGCAAACCGGCGCTGTCTTTAGCCGGCAAACATGTCACGCAAAATCAGAGCAAGGAAAAAGATCCGAAACAGATTCTGATAGATATCAGCAGCAATCGCACCCCAAGTCTGTTCGTGTTGCTGGACTTCCATCATCATTTAGATGATCCGTACTGCGTTCGCATGATCAAGGAAATCGCCCAGGATTATCGCGACAAGGGCCACCATCTGGTTTTCATCAGTCATGAACTGAGTTTGCCCGACGAGTTGTCACGTTTTACTGCACCATTCGCAATGTCACTGCCGGACCGTGCTGCACTGCGTAAACTCATCATCGCTGAACTCAAGGTGTGGAAACTGCGTAACGCAAACGAAAAGCTCGAGGCAGACCGCAAATCCATCGATCTACTGCTTAACAATCTAACCGGGCTGACCGTCACCGAAGCACAACGGCTCATCCGCAACGCCATCTATGATGATGACGTGATTTCCCATAGCGATATTGATCGCGTACAGAAAGCCAAATACGAATTGTTAGGCCAGGACGGTGTGCTCGGTTTCGAATATGAAACAGCCAACTTCGATGAAGTCGGCGGCTTCACTGCATTGAAAGACTGGTTAAAGCTGAGAAAGGCAGCCTTTCTTGCTGGCGAGAAAGAGAAGCTACTGGACCGGCCTAAAGGCATCCTACTGGTCGGCATTCAGGGCAGTGGCAAGAGTCTGGCCGCCAAGGCAGTAGCGGGGGTGTGGCAAGTACCTCTGCTGCGACTGGACTTTGGCACACTCTACAACAAGTTTTTCGGTGAAACAGAGAAGAACATTCGCCACGCACTGGAGCTGGCTGAAG
>JAKSCP010000520.1 GCA_022360535.1 Pseudomonadales bacterium
CCCTGATTGGTTTCTTTGTCTTCAGTCATCGCCTGGCTCTGTTAAGCATCGCCGGAATGGCAGTCGGGTTTATCGGTGTTGTGGTCTTAGCTGCCGACCCGGAAGCCATCGGAGGAGGGGAGGGCAGTCAGTGGGCGGTGCCCGCCGCCTTGTTTGCCTGTTCTTTATATGGGCTGGCGCTGAATCTGGTTGCCCACAAGATGCAGGGTGTGTCTGGTCTAACAATCACTACCGGGAGTCTGATGGTGTCATCAGTGCTGCTGATTCCTTTAGCCGTGGTGAACGTTCCCGACGAAGTGCCCGGCCCGCAAGTCTGGTTCAGTGTGCTCGCACTAGGCATCGTTTGTACCGGTTTGGCCTATATGCTGTTCTATCGACTGATTGCACGCATCGGTTCCCATCAGGCCATCATGACTACCTATCTGATCCCCGTATTTAGCATTCTGTGGGGAAATCTGTTTCTTGCGGAGGCGGTCACATTATTCACAGTATTTGGCTGTATCCTTGTATTGTTGGGCGTTGGGATGACGACGGGACGTCTGCCGGGCTTGAAAAGGCCCCCTGTTGAATCCCCTGAAAGTGAGTCATAAGCTGGGTGCCAGTTCCGGATTTTCGCTAAGATTTCATAGAAATTTAGAGCTAAATCAGTGAGCTAGCGCAATTGGACCAAATTGTTTAGGGTCCGATAACCTGCTAAAGTAAATCACTCAACACTTTCAGTGTTTACGCCGTCAATTTAAGTGTTTGGTCAGCGTAGAAGATAAAGAATCATGCAAGCCGAAACTGCTATCGATTTTGAGACCGACGAAGAAGCGGAAGAGCTGGAAGTCTCCAGTTCCGCGCCGACTCTCGATCTGCAACCTCCACCTTTTGCCGATGTGCACGATGGGCCCGACTACGACAAGACACAGGTCACCGTCGAGCTCAATAATTCCCATCGCCTGAAAGGCAAGCTGGTCAAGTTTTCTGCTGCCTCCGAATCTATCGCGATCATGGAACCGCGTGCCGTGGTGCCTACCGAGATCGAAATGAATTCGGTGAAATACATGCGGCTGGAAAAACCCTATCAGCTGATGATCGTCACCGCACAGACTCCGGGTATCAATGTCGATACTGACGCCCGAACTTTCGAGGTCTTCTTTAAAGACCAGTCCGAACTCACCGGCAACACCTTCGGTTCCCGAACCGACAAGAACGGCATCCATCTCTACGAACAAACCAAAGTAGGGCGCAAGTGGCGCTACTGCGTGCATCTGTTTGTGCCCCACACGGCTATCGACAATCACATCATCGGCGGTCAGATCGGTGAGATGCTGGTGGAAGAGGATGTCATCTCACAAGAGGTGCTCGACACCGCGCTGCAAGATCAACAGGAAGAACGCTCACGTCTGTTGGGTGAATACCTGGTTACTCAGAAGATCGTAGATTCCGCCGAACTGGAAAACGCACTATCCCGTCAGAAGCACATGCCCAACCTGAAACTGGGTGAGATTCTGGTAGGCGAAGACCTGGTGAGTGAAGGTCAATTAAACGAAGCACTCAAAGAACAGAAGAAGAAGCGAAAGGGCGCACTGGGTGAGATCCTCGTCAATCGAGGTGTCATCAATAAAGATGAGATCCAGCAGGCCCTGGCCAAGAAGCTGGGTATTCCTTTCGTTAACCTGAGAGAATTTGTCGTCGAGCCCGACGTCATTCGACTACTCACCGCGGCCATCGCTTTTAAACACAAAGTGGTTCCGCTTTATGTCTATGAAGGCAAGATCGTGGTCGCCATCGAAAATCCGATGGACTGGCAAGTTACGGATGCTCTGAGTTTCAACATCAACAAATATGTTGAACCAGTCATGGCCTCGCCCGAAGACATTAACTGGGCGCTGCAGTTCTACTACTCCTCCGAAGACATCGAATCCACTATTGCGGAATTCGATGAGGACATGGAAACCGCGGAGGAAGATGACGATTACGATTCCACCATCTTCTCAGCAGTCGAAACCCAGCAGGTTACCGACAACGTCGTCGTTAAGATCGTCAATAAGATTATCGAAGATGCCCACCGCCAGAAGGTTTCAGATATTCATATCGAGCCGGGAATGGGTAAGCAGAAAGTTATAGTGCGCTTCCGTAAGGACGGTGTACTCACGACTTACTACAAGTTCCCAACCAAATACCGTTCCGTGTTCGTCTCCCGTATCAAGGTGATGGCGCACCTGGACATTTCCAACAAGAACCGGCCCCAGGACGGCAAGATTAACTTCCGTCATTTCGCGCCGGTCGATATCGAGTTACGTGTTGCCACCATCCCAACCGCAGGTGGCATCGAAGACGTGGTGATTCGTATTCTCTCCGGCGGTAAGTGTATGCCGGTGAATGCGATTGGTTTGAGCACACCGAATCTGGATAACCTGCTGGCTGGTGTCTCCAAGCCTTATGGTCTGTTCCTGGTGTGCGGACCAACCGGTTCCGGTAAGAGTACAACTCTGCACTCGATTCTGAATTATCTGAATAACAACGAGCGCAAGATCTGGACTGCAGAAGATCCAGTGGAGATTACCCAGCCTGGTCTGAGACAGGTGGAAGTGAATGAGAAAGTTGGCATGACCTTCTCCTACGCCATGCGCGCCTTCCTCCGTGCCGACCCCGACATCATTATGGTGGGGGAGATGCGTGACCAGGAAACAGCGGGCACCGCCATCGAAGCCTCACTCACCGGCCACCTTGTGCTATCAACCCTACACACCAACAGCGCTGCGGAAAGTATCGTGCGTCTGTTGGACATGGACATGGACCCGTTCAACTTTGCCGACGCCATGATCGGCATTCTCTCTCAGCGTCTGACCAAGACGCTGTGTACTTCCTGCAAGAAGTCCTATGTTCCGGACGATTCCGAACTGGAATTCCTCGCCACCGAATACTGCCGCGAGGCAATCCCCGATGGCACCCGTTCCGATCCGGAAGAAGAGGACGTCAAACGACAACTCGACATCTGGAAACAGGAATACTCCCACGACGGCGAATTCACCCTCTACAAGGCCCCCGGTTGTCCGGCCTGCTTGGACACTGGCTACCGCGGTCGTATGGGGGTGCATGAGTTGTTGATGACTTCGCCTACTATCAAGGGAATGATTTTGCGTCGCGCGCCTGCGGCGGAGATTCATTTTGAGGGGGTTAGGTCTGGGATGCATACTCGTAAGCAGGATGGTATCGAGAAAATCTTGATGGGTTATACGGACTACACGCAGATTAGAACTATCTGACAAATCCGATTCATTCCCCTGTTTTAAGAACTCTTTTTTCGCCCGCAGTCCTTGCGATCTTCG
>JAKSCP010000237.1 GCA_022360535.1 Pseudomonadales bacterium
GCGTTCTTTGTATTTCGAAATACCAGCCGCTTCTTCGATATAAACACGCAATTCTTCCGGCTTGGATTCAATGAGCCGCGACACCATGCCCTGTTCGATGATTGAGTAACTTCGTGCACCTAATCCCGTGCCCAGAAAAATATCGGTAATGTCTTTTCGCCGAACTTTGGAACCATTCAAGTAGTAAGTAGACTGCGCATCACGGTCTACTTTGCGTTTAATGGACACCTCATTGAAGTTCGCGTACTCACCGGTAAGCTTGTGATCGTGATTGTCGAAGATCAGCTCGACAGTTGCCTGCCCAACAGGTTTGCGCGCACCGGAACCATTGAAGATGACGTCGGTCATGCTCTCGCCACGCAAGTTTTTGGCTGAACTTTCCCCCATCACCCAACGCACCGCATCGATCACGTTGGACTTACCGCAACCGTTAGGCCCAACGACAGAGCATAAATTGGAGGGGAAGTTGATGGTGGTCGGATCGACGAAGGATTTGAAGCCAGCTAGCTTGATGCTCTTCAGGCGCATGAATGACTCTCGGGTGTTTGGATGACGATGCGCACGAGATCTGAGTTTTTCTTGTTCTGTCTAGCTATCGGCATGATGTGTAACGCGAAAAGCCGGTGAATTGATCAAAATTTGAACAATTGTGCCAGCGTTTCTACGCGGTGGATTCTAGCTCAAACTGCCCTGAATAACACTAAATATTGTGGTTTTGAGGCTTTTTTGAACTATTTGACGTCTTTGAATAACTATCCGGGTTTAAGAGCGAAACTTGAGGCAGTTTTGCCGATAAATTTGGCATTGACTTTCCATTGGCGGCCGCCAGAATTGTTGCCGCTCGACTCCGTCGCTGTGCGGACGCAAACGCCCTGACGAGATTGCTTTGATGAAACGCTCCGCCGCCAAACTAAAATGCCACCATGCTGTTACGATATTCCTTCTTTTATCGTCTGCTGGTATATCTGTCGACTTACTAGCAGACACACCCCTGGGTTGGATTAACAGCAATAATGTATCCGCTTACACCACCACTAAAGGCGAATTAGAGCTTTCTGGTTCGATTCAAGCTGTCAATGGCACCATTGATTTCCTCGACATCCGGGAAGATTTGTTCGCCGCGAATCAGAGGCTGGCGGGAAACAGTGGCGACCTGTCAGGCTTTAAGTTAGAAGCCCATTACGGTATCACGGATTTCCTGTCTGCTTTCGCCCGATATCAGCAACATGATCTCACCGTTGACCTGGGTGAAATCTCTTCAGTTCGTTTGCTGGAAATCGATGATGATCTGGATACCACGCAACAGGAGATAGGCATCAAGTGGACTCTCTATGAATCTGATCTGCTTAATCCAGACAATCGAAATAACGCATTAAGTCTCCAGTTAACTGGCTTCAAAAACGAAACTGACAACTTTGACGTGACTGTTGATCAGGTCTTTTTCAGCAACGTCACCGTCACATTTCTCGATCCAACAACATTTTCCGTATCCAATTTGGAGGATGAAGGTTGGACTTCGCGCCTGCTTTACACTCGCTATCTCGATGGTATTGGCTTCAGCACTCTCTGGGGAGGATATGGAGAAAGTACGGCAACTTCAGGGACTTCTACCAATGCCATCAATGGCACCATTCGTAATCTGTTTACTCAGGACTTCGAAACAGAAGAAAGCTACTTGTTCTTCGGCGCCAGCCTGAATTTTCAGATCAATCCTCGCCTGCCGGTGACAATAAGTTATGAGTACATCAACATAAGTGATTCCGAATTCAACAGGAACCCAATCGATCCGCCATCACAATTACCGGGCTTCCTCAGATCCAGTGGTCCCTCGGAAGAATCAGGAAACCATACCTTAAGTGCTCGTGTTTCCTACTGGTTAACACCAGAAGTCAATGTGAGTTTTACCGGCAATTTGTATTCCAACCAATTTCTTGGACGACTGCCTCATTACAATAACCCGCTGAGTGAGTCATTTGCTTCTGCACCCTACGGATTTATTGGTGCTGAGCTGGGTTATCGATTTTGATTAAGGTGAGAAATTCACTTAGAAAACCACAATAAACGTGCTAAATTTCCAAGGTCGTACCAGAAAAAATAGAAAACAGTCATGGCTGGAGCGGGCTATAACTGATTCATAGCAAATTCTTATCGCACCTTTGCAACATAACTATCTGATTCTAAAGAAGAATTTAAAAAAGGAAATTCTTTATGGGCGCTTTGCAATTTCTCCATCGGGCCACCAAAGTCACTGCCAGCTTCACAGCAGCTCTGGCTTTTACCAGTGCAGTACACGCCCAGCAATTAGGGATTCAGAACAATGAGGTCACCATATCCATCAGTGGGACCAGCTTTAGTACAAGTGCGACTCTGGATGGCAGCGGCAACGTGACGGCAGTCAACAATGTGCCTACAGACGGTTCAGGCAATCTGACGGTTCCCCGCTTTACCTTCACGCTGCAGCAAAACAGCATGGAAAATCTCAACACAACTTTCACCGCAGCCATCATTATCGATGAAGACTCCAGTGATCGACGTCTGGAAGTGGTGATTCCCGGGATCGACATGAATTTCGATGCCAGCGGCAATCTGACCGGCACC
>JAKSCP010000387.1 GCA_022360535.1 Pseudomonadales bacterium
CTCGATCCTGCGGTAAAGGATGCCTATGGCCTGCCAGTCATTCGTATTACCGCGCGTTATCGTGACAATGAGAAGAAGATAGCCGCCTTTGCTCAGAACAAGATGGAGCAATGGTATCGTCAGGCTGGTGCTACCAAGGTAATCAAGTCAGGACTGGGCAATGCCATGGGTGCTACCACTCATGCCTATGGCGGAACGCGAATGGGTGATAACAGTGAGACCAACGTCGTGGATCGCTGGGGGCTTACTCATGAGGTGCCTAATTTAGGGATACTTGGCGCCTCTGTTATGGGTACAAGTGGCGCCAGGAATCCTACTTTAACTGTACAAGCCCTGTCCTGGCGCACAGCAGAGTACATCGTAGATAACTTCCAGTCTCTGTCTAATTAATCAGCACTTCATCAATGGTCTTTAAGTCCGCAAGCTTGCCTTCGCCACGGGATAGTTCTGCTGGTGCGCAGCGATTACATGACCTGGTGTCCCGAACCGAACACGCGCAGTGGCGAGATGCAAGACGTATTGCCAAAGATCAGCTTGGCAATGTGCGTAGTCTGCTCAAACATGCGGTAGAGCATTCGTCATTTTACTCCGAGAAATTCAAGGGAATAGGAACTGAGTCACTGTGCTGGGAAGAGTTTCAGCAGCTACCCATACTCTCTCGCCAGGAATTGAAATCGGCAAAAGCGGAGATCGACTGCGAATCAGTGCCAGGCTCCCATGGTGCGCTGACTAACACCATGACATCAGGTTCCACTGGTTCACCGGTGGAAGTGAGGGCTACAGACCGCGTCAATCTGCAGTGGCGTTGCAACGCACTCAGAGATCATCTCTGGCATCAGCGCGATGCGTCTCTCACCATGGCAGGAATTCGCTGGCGCGCTAAAAACGAGGCGATGGCCCCCAAGGGTTGGGACTTGCCGAATTGGGGTGACCCCCATTCTCGGTTTTATGAGACAGGCAAGGCATACTTCCTGAACTCCTCTTCGTCTACAGACGCGCAACTGGCATGGTTGCTGGAACGTGATCCTCACTACCTGGTTTCTCATCCCTCAAACTTGCGTGCGTTGCTATTGCTTATGGAGGAGCAATCTAAGCGACTCAAAAATCTTGTTCAGGTACGAACTGTTGGTGAACAAGTGACCGATGAGTTACGGCAATTGGTGTCTCGGCTGGCAGGAGTGCCCTTGGTCGATGCCTACACCAGTCAGGAGATTGGCTACATGGCGCTACAATGCCCGTTGCATAACCACTATCATACGTTATCCGATTCTGTGGTGTTTGAAATCGTGAACTCTGAAGGTAAGCCCTGTGAAGTTGGCGAGCTAGGCAGAGTGGTTATTACCAGTTTGCACAATTTTGCGACACCGCTGATTCGTTACGATGTTGGCGATATGGCGATCAGGGGTGGCGCCTGCGACTGCGGACGTGGTTTGCCTGTGGTCGAAAAATTGGCAGGTCGGGTAAGGAATATGCTGCAGCTGCCCGATGGCAGTACGCGCTGGCCCAATTTTGGTTTCCGCAAGATCATGGAAGTCGTGCCACTGCAGCAATTTCAGCTGGTGCAAAAAGATCTGGAAACGATCGAGTTCCATGCAGTGGTGAAACAGAAACCAAATACGCAACAAGAATCAGCTATCCGAAATATCTTAATTGAACATCTGGGACATCCGTTCACTATTGAATTCTGTTATCCCAGCTCAATTCCAAGATCTGCGAACGGTAAATTCGAAGACTTCGTCTCGTTGCCATCTTGTCGCTAACGAATTGATAGGAGAATGACCCAGTGCCAGTAGATGTAACCTCTCACAAGCACGCTTTACTGTTTGTCGTTTTCGTGGTGCTAATCGACTCCATCAGCTTCGGCATCATTCTGCCGGTAATGCCCCAGTTGATCATCTCATTGACCGATGTTTCCTTGTCTGAAGCTTCCCGCCTCGGCGGCTACCTGATGTTTACTTACGCTGCGATGCAGTTCTTTGCGGCACCTGTATTAGGTAACTTGGGTGATCGCTATGGTCGTCGGCCGGTGTTGTTATTTTCCCTGGCTGCGCTTTCTATTGATTATTTACTCATGGCGAATGCACCTACCTTGCTGTGGTTGTTTATTGCACGACTTATAGCGGGCGTATCCAGTTCGACGTTCGCCCTGGCCTATGCCTACGTTACGGACATCACCCCAGAAGAGCAGCGGGCACAACGGTTTGGGATGATCGGTGCCGCCTTCGGTGGCGGCTTTATTTTGGGACCAGTTATCGGTGGTTTTTTGGGGGAGTTCGGCGAACGCATTCCGTTTTTTGCCGCTGCCGGTCTCGGATTGCTTAACGTGGTCTACGGTTACTTTGTGATGGGTGAATCCCTCAAGCCAGAAAACCGGCGCCCGTTCGAATTGCGTCGTGCCAATCCAGTCGGTGCCATGCTGCAAGTGCGAAAATACCCCATCGTAATGGGGCTGGCTTTTGCCTACTTCCTCTACATGATTGGGCATATGTCGCTGCCCAGCACCTGGACCTATTACACCATGGAGAAATTCGATTGGTCCGAGAGTCAGATTGGGCTTTCGCTGGGATTTGCTGGTGTCTTCATGATTCTGGTGCAGGCAGTGCTGATTCGTTGGGCGATACCGGCTATCGGTGCTTTCAATGCCGGCATTGTGGGCCTGTTAACGATCATTATTGGGTTCTGCGGCTATGCCTTCTCCAGTGAAGGTTGGCAGCTCTATCCTTTCCTGGCACTGGCTTCCATCTCTGGCTTTGTCACTCCGGCGTTTCAGGCCATCATGACCAGTCAGATTCCGGCCAATGCGCAGGGCGAGTTGCAGGGTGCTTTGAGCAGTGTGAACAGTATGACGTCCATAATCGGGCCGTTGGTGATGACCCAACTGTTTGCTGCCTTCACTGGGCCCCAGGCGGTTTTCTATTTTCCCGGGATTTCCTTCTTCGCTGCGGCAGTGCTCAGCGCCCTGTGTTTATTTATCTTCATCCCCGTGGTGCGGCTACATGGACTCACCAGTCTTGGAAAGGCATAAACGGCAAAGAATAGGTATTCCAATTGTCATTAAAAGACCCTGATCAGAGACCCTGATTGAACTCAAAGACTTCTCTGAAAGTCCCGTAAAATCTGGGCTTTCGCTGCATTTCCCTTGACAGCTATAGCCTCCGGTGGTTAACTCGTTGCTCCTTTGGGGGAGTAAATCCATACCAAGAAAAAACGGGTTAAAGGGCAATAAAACTAGTAGGTATCAATATGAAGATTCAATGGCTGCTCGCTGCAATTGCAGTGCTATTTGTCGGGTGTTCGCCGTCAGAAACCACCACTGATTCCCAGCCGGCTCAAGTAGCTGAGGCCGCAGAGGCGGGAAGTGATATCCCGCGTACACCCAGCGGTAAGCCGGACCTTAACGGCATTTGGCAAGTACTTATGAATGCCAACGACAACCTGGAGCCAGCACCGCCGAAAGCGGCCTATCAGTTAGTACCAGGGGATTTCGTGCCAGTACCTCATCCTGATGTTGTGGCAATGGGTGCCGCCGGTGCGGTACCTGCCAGCTTTGGTGTGGTTGAAGGTGGCACCATCCCATACAAGCCGGAAGCTCTAGCCCGTCGTGACGAGAATGCGGCCAACTGGTTAGAAAACGATCCTGAAGTGAAGTGCTACATGCCTGGGGTGCCTCGAGCCACCTACATGCC
>JAKSCP010000522.1 GCA_022360535.1 Pseudomonadales bacterium
CGATGTTTCCTTCCGGGGCAAAGTTGCCAGTATTGTTATTGACGATCTGGTTATTGAAAACACGGGTATTACGTCCGCCTTGCACTGGCAGGTTTGGAAGATCGAATACCAGGATGCCGCCAGTGTTATTGGTGGCGATGTTGTCGTGGACATCGGCGAACGTGGAGTTCTCGATTTCGATGCCAGCCACGTTGTACTCCGCACGGGAGTTACGCACGATGATCTGAGTGGACTGGCCAACGTAGATGCCTGCATCCGATGCGCCGATGGCGACAGCGCCATCGATCAGGATATTTGAGGACTGTACTGGGTAGATGCCATAGGCGCCGTTAGTGGTTAAGGCGCCGCCGGTCCACTCTGTGCGGACATTGCGAATCGTGACGTTATTGCTCTCATTGATCTTGAGCGCATCGCCCACGGTGTCTTCGATGGCCAGGTCTTCAATGACAAAATCATCGGCGTTAACCAACAAGCCTTCCGCGCCTTGCGCCTGATTGGCAAAGGACAAAATCGAGGACTCCATGCCTTCACCACGGATGGTGACGCCATCGACTGTCAATGAAAGACCGCGGGTCAGCTCGTGAGTACCGGCAGGAATCTCAATGACATCGCCAGGCTGGGCCTGAATCAGTTGTTGCTGCAGTGATTCTTCAAAACTGAGTTCGGGCTCTGGAGGTGCTTGTTCGCTGCAGGCGGTGACCAGGGCTGAAATAGAGCCAAGCAGTAATATTTTTGTTGCTACACGATGCATGAGAATCCCCCTTCTGGCACATGCGCAGTTGCCGGTGCTTTAGCCGGCAGTATAGGGCGGCGGGGCTGGTCGAGCAAATGGCCATGGCGGTCAGTTTTGCTTCGCAGCCACTGTGGGCTGCTGTATGCTTGAAAAAAACAGGCCTGCGGTTGTGACGAGAAAAGCCATGAACAAGAACAACAAAAAGCCACAAACTCCGCTCTATCTCCACACAACACAACGTCGCGCATTTCTGAAGGGGAGCGCGGGTGCAATGGCCGGTGCCTGGCTGGCAAGCTGGCCCTGGCAGAAGCTTGCGGCACAACAAGAGTTGGGCCCAGAGGAAGACAACTGGGACCGGGGTCCACTGATTCATCTGTTGCCCACGGTTAACGATTCTCGCCTGCTCATTAAGGCGTCATTTGATCGGGGATTTGCTGCGGCACCACGACTGCATATTCAGAATCCGAGCACAGACCGGCGCATCGATGGGTATCAAAACGACAGTGCCGGTGAGTTCTGGCAGTTTTACGCAGAGGACCTTACCCCAGATACGCGTTATGAATTGGTGCTGCGAGATAGTGCTGGCAAGGCGCTTTGTGAATCCTGGCCACTCTCTACGTTTCCAGCCACGGGGCAAGCACCGGACCGCGTGCGCGTGCTGTTTTATACCTGCGCCGGTGGTCCCGAAGGCGAGTACTTTGGTATCGGCGATCGACGGGGCAATTTACCCATCGCCATCCGACGCCGCCTGTTAAAGCGCGGCCTCTCTTTCGCACCCAATGCGGCAGTCGCTAATGGCGATCACATCTACTGGGATCTCCATACCTGGCAAGGTGAGAATGCGGGTGAACTGAGTCCGGCTGGACAGCGTTCGAATTTCGATCTGGCTGCCAGAGTAATGGGAGGGCATAACGAGCAGGCGATGAAGCTGGCTGCCGGTCCTCAGATTGCGCCACTGTATGGCACTGACTTTCGTTCTACCCCAATGTTTTTCTTACAAGACGATCATGATCATTGGGAGAACGATTCACCGCTAACCTATCCAGTGCCCTGGTTTCAGTTGCAGCTGGCGCGCACTACACAGCAGTTGTATTACCCGGAGTTTTTGGCCGATCCAACCCGCTCCATTGGCTTGCCTTACTCCACCAGCAGCGCGCGCGGTGAATTGTCGGAGAGTTTTGGTACCTTGCGCTATGGCGATCTTCTGGAAGTGTTGCTGTATGACGTACGGCGAACCTTGAGTGTGGGTGAGCTTAACGCGGCGTTTCTCGATAGCAATGTGGAGAGTTGGTTAGCTGAACGTACCGCCTCTACCGATGCTCGTCATCTGGTACACGTGCCTTCCAATCCCCCTGGTTGGACTGCAGGTAAATGGGGCGAATGGTATCCCGATGTCTTGCATCCAGAGACTGGACAACTCACCACGCAAATACCGAAACCCCACTGGCAACAGGGCTGGCTCAATCAGCATGATCGCATCATGCAGTCGCTGGCCAATATGCGACACCGCAATCCTTTGGTGGTGGCGGGGGATCTGCATGCCACAGGTGTGGGAACGATGCATGGTGCTGGCAATCTGGATTTTAGTGATAACCCGATTACCAATATCCTGTCGGGTCCGGTAAGCACTTCCATACGTGGTTTTCCATCGGTGGTGCGGGGTGTTAAGTCAGCGCCTTCTCAATATCTGGACTTTGAAGAACAGGTGCCGCCTTTCGAAGAGCACGGGTTTACCCTCGTGGATTTCGAGCGGGATCGTATCGTGGCACAACTCTTCAAATGGGATGTGAATAGCCAGCCGGTGTCAGCCATTGATACTTTGCAACCCTACTACCGGGTAGAACTAGACCGTCCTGCGTAATTGAGCTTAAGGAGTTCTGCAGCTTTATCGCATTGCCAGTGACGTTACACTGTCAACCACCGGTGTCAGCCATGTTGGTTCTCAAGAGAATTATCGGATACCAGTGAATCAGGAATAAGAAAAAACAGGGAATAAAAAAGGCGGCTCAATGAGCCGCCTTTTTTGCTATGAAATGTTGAACTAGTTTGATGAGCGAGACTGGGGTCGTGTACGCAGACCTGAGTACTGTTCATCAGTGGTCGCTTCCAGCCAGTTTACTGTGCCTTCATAGATAGTGAGCTGAAGCGCATCCACATCGGGGTGTGCGCCGTGCCAGTGTTCAACACCTGCTGGAGTCCAGAAAGGTTCGCCCGGATGAAATTCTTCAATGGCGCGGCCACGAATCTGATGCAGGCCAATGCCTTCTTCAATCATCAGCAACTGACCCCAGGTGTGGCTATGCCAGGAAGAGCGCACGCCAGCGGGAAACAGAATACGGATGTAGCGGGCATCGTCGGGACCCTGCGAAACCTGCGGTGCACCACCCTGGAAGTTGCTGGACTGGGCGGAAATCACATCAGTTTGGGTTACTAACACCACTGCGCCAAGCACGGCCGCTGCACAAATTGAGGTGACTAATTCTTTGAAATGTTTCGGATTCGAACTCATTGGGCTCTCCGATATTGTTCTTGCTAGAAAGAGGGGCTAGAAATAAACCAATGGCAGGGTGAAGTCAACAAGCAGGCGCATTACCCGGGTTGAGGGGAGGGATTTACCCTGATCACCAGCATTCACGGCTTGAGTCTGGAGATGCTATGCTCTGGACCAGCCAATAATGAGAATAACAGTGCGAAGTCTTTCTTCTTTTATAGTTCTTGTTTTACTTTTCTGTGCGAATTCTGCGCTGGGACAGAATGCCAACCCGTTGGAGGGCAATGGGCGCGCAATCTATGCTGGCGCTGCCTTGTTTCGGGCGCAATGCGCAACCTGCCATGGCGCGGATGCGAAAGGTATCAGCAGCATCGACGCGCCGGACCTCACTTTGATGTGGGCAGAACGGCAACGTTCTGCGCAGGAGGTGTATGCCATTATTCGGGATGGCGTGCCCGGCAGCATCATGCCTCCCCATGGCCTTACTGACACCGAACTATGGATGTTGGTGGCGTACTTGCAGGATGCGGCTGTATCGGGAGTGATTGGTTTGCCGGAAGGTGATGTGAACCATGGTGAACAACTGTTTACCCAGCACTGCGCTGAATGCCATCGCGCGAAAGGCGTGGGCGGTGCGCTTGGACCGAATCTTTCCGTGATCACCAAACGTCGTTCTCTGGAAGCGTTGACCACGTCAGTACGCGAACCCAGCGCATTGATCGGCAGAGGCTACAAACCACTGACGCTCGTTACCGGGTCCGATGAAGAGTTGCAGGGTGTGTTGAAGAGTGAGGATGCTTTCTCACTGCAACTGCTGGATCGCAATCAACGGTTGCGCGCATTCATGAAATCCGATTTGCGCTCGCTGCAGCGGGACGATGAATCGCTCATGCCAGCTTTCAGCTCTGCGCAGTTAAGCGACGATGAGTTGATTGATATTCTCAATTACCTGGATAGTCCCTAATCATGAGTTATTTGTTCAATCAGACAGCGCACGTTCTGCTGACCCTAATCAGTGGGTGGGTTCTTTGTTCTATATATAGTGTACAGGTTGTGGCGCAGGGTGATGGTCCGAGTTACGACGATATCCTGGCCGGATTTGCTGACCCGGAACGCTGGCTGACTTATTCCGGAGACTATTCGGGCAAACGTCACAGTCCACTCACTCAAATCACGCCAGACAACGTAGCGCAACTGCGTCCGGTTTGGACTTTTCAGACCGGAACCACCACCCGAGGTCGGGGTTTTGAAACCACGCCGTTGGCAGATGATGGTGTGCTCTACGTCACTGGCTCGAACAACTATGCCTGGGCAATCGATGCCCGCAGTGGCCGGGCGTTTTGGTCTTACCGTCGCAACTTGCCTAACGACTTGACCTATGGAGCCAGCGCTCCGGTCAATCGTGGTTTCGGCATGTTAGGTGATCTGCTGTTCATGGTGACGCTGGATGCCTATCTTATGGCGTTTGATCGGCGTACCGGTGATGTGATCTGGGAGCGGGAGTTAGCGGATTATCAGGTCGGCTATGCGGCAACCCTGGCGCCTTTGGTTCTGGACAATAAAGTGATTGTGGGCATTTCCGGTGGCGAGTACCGCACGCGCGGATTTATCGATGCCTTCGATCCGCAAACCGGTCAGCGTCTTTGGCGCTTCAATACAATCCCGGGGCC
>JAKSCP010000506.1 GCA_022360535.1 Pseudomonadales bacterium
AGTTTGGCATTGGCGTTCGGTTTACTCACGCAAAGATTTTATGTCAATCCTCCTTGACAATACAGTGGCCAGGCGATAGCCTGAAACTGTCAAGCTGCTTGACGTTACCAGGAGGGCATCATGAACCGCATAATCACCCCACTCTTGTCTTTGCTACTACTGGTCTTTCAACCCGCGTTAGCTCAACCATCGGATTTCTACGAAGAGGGCGAACAGCGAGAGGGTTGGTACCACAGTTACGACATGGAAACCTGGGTCGCCAAAGGGGGTGATCCAGCGGTAATCGAAGCAGTTCTGGAGAGAATCGAAGCCAGCGAAGGTGCCAAACATCACCCCGATCTTGTAGATACCCAGATCGAGTACGGGCCAGGAAACTGGTCTTATGAGTGGGTGCAAGCTGGTGATGCTGCTCACCGCGAATCCTCCGCATTAGATGGAGATGCCCGGTTGCAGAAACTGCTTGAAGCTCTCACTTATTACAGCACAGGATCCTGGCCCCATCTCGGACGCTCTGATGATCGCCGTGCTTATGAGAAATCTGTCCAGATGTATCTGGAAGCAGGGAAGATGCTGGCGATACCTGTTGAACACATTGAGCTTGATGTAGGCCAAAACACGGTGAAAGCGTATCTGCATCTCCCGCCCGGTGAAGGTCCTTTCCCGCTTGTGATTAATAGCTTCGGGTCTGATGTGAGCAAAGAAGATAGCTTCGAGCTTTTCAATCTGGAATTGAGTGCTCGCAATATCGCGATGCTGGCTGTGGATATGCCGGGACTTGGTGAAGCCAGTCATCTGTCTATGGCGGATGGCAGTGATGCTGTAATGGAGGGCGCACTAAACTGGGCAAGATCTTCAGCGGCTATAGAAAACGATCAGGTCTATATCGTGGGTGGAAGCTTCGGAGGCAATGCAGCGGCACGGGCATTCTACCGCTTACCAGTCGCCGGTGTGGTCAGCATGTGCGGGCCTTTGCATTCTCCTTTCATGGCTCCTCCTGAGTTCCTGGATCAACTACCCTTGCTGACCATAGAAGGGGTTAAATCTCGCTATAAGGTCTTGGGTGAACCGACTTCTACGTTAGCCAGCCTTACACCGAATACTTCACTCGTGCAGCAGGGATTGATGGCATCTGGCCAACAGGTGAGTACTCCGTTGCTGATTATCACCACAAATCGAGATCCCGTGGCACCTCTTGAGGATCTGGAAATGCTGCTGGCTGACGCCAGCAACAAGGAAGTCATTGTGTTGGATCAGGACGGGCACTGTCCGCCCCGGACCGCCCGGGAACCGATCATTGCGCGTTGGGTGGACGATCAGATTAGAGCAAATCGAAACCAACTCTAGCGGCGAAATCTCAAAACTTTGCCACCAAAGCCGTCAGTGACAAAACTATGATCTATGTCTTCTAACTCGCTCATAGTGAACCCTAAGGATTCCATACGGAACCCAAAGTTCTTCCTGTAGCCGCGACCAGCTTCTACCATTAGTACTTCACATTTGGGTTTGGCATACATCTTTATGAACATCGAAAGTGCTTTCGGGTGATACTTTTCATAGAGAAGATCACTGCCGATCAACAAATCAAAAAAGCCATGGCGTTCAATCTGATCGTCCTCCCATCCCGTACGAAAAAACGGAATGTGTCGGCCATTGTTTAATTGCGAGTTGTATTGCAGAAAATCCCCTGCCCGTGGATGTATATCTGTTGCAGAAATGTCAGCCATTCTTTCATTCAGCACTAAGCTGGCAAGCCCGATGCCACAGCCCATCTCAAGAATACGTCGGCTATCAATATCGTAACTGGCCATTAGTCTGGCGAGAATTACACCGGAAGGCCAAACAACACCAAATATTGGCCACATCGCGGACGATATGCCCAAGGCACTGGCCACACCAAGATCATCGGAAAACTGCTGGCGATCGCGAAGAGTGCGGTAATGGATGTCGTGCTCCCCAAACTCCGCTGTCTGATAGCGGTAGCGTATGGAAGACATAATTTATCCAGGAAGGAAAATTTGAGACTACATCATCTAGCCTTCCATTGCACTTGTTAGTGCGATGGAAGGTGTAGATCTTGATTTGTGATAGCGAAGCAGTTAATCGCTATCGCAGAAGAAGGGGTCTTTAAGCTATGGAGATGTCTTCTGCCTGAGGCCCTTTCTGACCTTTCGTTACAGTAAATTCAACGCGTTGGCCTTCTGTCAGGGATTTGTAGCCTGAGCTATTGATTGCGCTGAAATGAGCAAATACATCCGGGCCGGACTCACGTTCAATGAATCCAAAGCCTTTATGTTCGTCGAACCATTTAACGGTTCCAGTAATTCTGTCTGACATAATAAAATTCCAAAAAATAGAAATAAGATCCCACCTAAGAAAACTCGGGTGAGAGTTAATGCAAGAAACTGCGCGGTACTTAAAGACTACAGAGCGAGGAAATACGGAGAAAACTTCGAAATGGGGACGATAAATAGGTTGCTAACTTTCAAGCTGCACACACCGTACAGGGAATAAGGTGGATATGCAATTAAAATCATGTCAATCAGGGCCAAATAAATAGGAACTGAAAACATGGCCCTCTCATGTCGATAGGGGTGGGTTGCTGATTTTGAGACCAATGCTCTTGATATGAATCTGGCGCGGAGGGAGAACGGGCTCCCGATGCGGTTGGCTAGCCTGCTGTAGGGCTACCGCACAACCAGTGGTTGCGTCCACGCCATCTCCACATCGCCTTCCGCAAACGGATTGCCATGAGTTTGTGATGAAATTACTCTGGCACGAACGTAGATTTCATCACCGGTGACATTGTAGCGCGCGGCAGTTCCGGTAACCGTTTGCAACACCTGACCTATCTCTTCGCTGTAGCGGACTCGGTGAGGGTTCAGGTTCTCGCCTGCGCCGTAATTGGCAGGGATGTCCCGCGCATAGCCTTGCAGGTCCGCGTCCTTCAATGTGCCAATGAATTCGATGGTGTACTCGACACCGGGTTGGGCTTCGATGGCCAGGTCGATACCATATTCATCGATATTGAGTCGCGAGAGGTAGACACCAGTACTGTTATAGAAGTCGCCGCGTTTAATCGCCTCGGTGATCTTATTGGGCGTGAGCCAGCGTGAACGCACCATGACCCAGCCGCGGCCGGGATTAGTTTCTCCCAATCCCCACACTGCATATTCATGGGCATCATCGACTGCGACCCCGTAAATCACAGAGCGGTTCAGCTCACCCAGACGTTTCGACAGCACGATATCCCACATGCGCTCGATACTGACATGATAGGCATCTCCGTAGTTGCGTACGCTGGAA
>JAKSCP010000460.1 GCA_022360535.1 Pseudomonadales bacterium
CTCGTTCTCGCATCTGCCTCCCCAAGACGCAGTGAATTACTGCGTCAAATTGGTGTTGAATTTGAGGTCCTGCCACAAGACATCGATGAGTCGGCCTTGGCTGGTGAAACGCCGGAGCTGTTGGTCGTCAGACTCTCCCAGCAAAAAGCACAAGCTGCGCTTACCCGCTGCAGTAATGATGTGGTGGTGCTGGGTTCGGACACGGTGGTGGTGTTGGGTGAGGACATCCTTGGCAAACCTCGGTCGGCACAGGAAGCTGAATCAATGTTGTTGAAACTGGCCGCAAAAGAGCACCTGGTGCTTACGGCGGTGAGTGTAGCTAAGCAAGGTCATCAGAGCACGGTGCTGTCAAAATCCACGGTGCGGTTTCGTGACATAAAGAAGCAAGAAGCACGAGCTTATTGGCAGAGTGGTGAACCGGAAGGTAAGGCTGGAGGCTATGCGATTCAGGGCCTCGGTGCTGTATTTGTGCAATCCATCAGCGGCAGCTACAGTGGGGTAATGGGACTGCCGTTGTTTGAAACGGCTCAACTGCTGAAAGAATTCGATGTGCCTTGCTGGCTGCCAACGGAATAGTGACTTTTTATGAGTGAAGAAATTCTAATCAATGTCACGCTCATGGAAACCCGTGTAGCGCTTATTGAAAACGGATTGCTGCAGGAAATCTTTATCGAGCGCCATAACAAGCGAGGCCACGTGGGCGATGTGTTTAGAGGGCGTGTGGTGAGAGTCATGCCAGGTATGGAAGCCGCCTTTGTCGATATCGGATTGGAGAGAGCGGCATTTATTCACAATTCCGATATCTCGGCCATTGATGCTGAGGGATTCGAAGTGCGCGACGAACTCCCCAAACCGATTCAGGAAACCTTGAGGGAAGGGCAGGACATCGTCGTACAAGTAGCCAAAGATGCAATCAGCAGTAAAGGGGCACGACTCACAACACATCTGACACTGCCATCCCGCAACCTGGTGTACATGCCACGCAGTAAACATTTGGGAATCTCGCAACGTTTGGAAGATGAGGAAGAGAGGGAGCGTCTGATGACGCTGCTGCAAGAAGTGTTGGAGTCGGAAGGACGGGGCGAACGGAGCGAACGGGGCGGATTTATCATACGCACGGCGGCAGAAGGGGCGAGTGCGGAAGAGATGCAGGAAGACGTGCGCTTCCTGAATCGTTTGTGGAACAAAGTTGAAGAACGCATTGAACGTAAAGATGGCATCAAACCGGTCTATCAAGAGGTGCCTCTTTATATGCGTACGGTGCGCGATTTGATAAAGCAGGATGTGGAAAAGATTCGCGTCGACAATCAGGAGACTTACGCCGAGATTCAAAGTTTTCTGGATGACTACGTTCCTGAGTTAGATACCCGCGTTGAACTTTATTCGGGAGATCGGCCAATCTTTGATTTGTACGGTATTGAAGATGAGATCAACAAAGCCCTGGGAAGACGAGTCAAACTCAAATCGGGTGGGGACCTGATAATCGATCAGACCGAAGCCATGACAACAATCGACGTCAACACCGGGGGATATCTAGGTAGTCGTAATCATGCCGAAACTATTCTTAAGACTAATCTGGAAGCGGCGACCACCATCGCCCGGCAGCTCCGGGTCAGAAATCTGGGTGGCATCATTATCATCGATTTTATCGACATGCTGGATCCGGAACACCAGAGGCAGGTGCACCGAATCTTTGCCAAAGCGTTGGAGAAAGATCACGCGCGTACCAGCATTACCGGGATTTCGCAGCTCGGATTAATCGAAATGACAAGAAAAAGGACTCGTGAGAGTCTGGGTCAGACTCTTAACAGCGATTGTCCGGTTTGTGATGGGCGCGGCACTCTGAAGTCTGCGGAATCGGTATGTTTTGAGATATTCCGTGAAATCCTGGCGACTGCCAGAGCCTATGAGAATGATGTGTTGCTGGTTACGGCTTCGCAGATTGTCGTAGATCGCCTGCTCGATGAAGAGTCAGATACCCTGGCAGGCCTGGAAGAATTGGTTGGCAAGACTGTCAAATTCGAAGTTGAACCTATGTATACTCAGGAACAGTTTGATGTCGTTCTTTATTAGGCTGCATTAATCAGAGGGTCCTTAAGTTCAAGTTCAGCAAGGCTGGGCTAAAACAGTGGATACATTGAGGGCTTTGTCCCGCTTGTAATCTGCTGGTGAGGCCATGCAGCAAGACGAAACAACTATGTTAGCCACTCTATTTCAGAAAATTTACCAGCAACTGGTATTGCTGGTAGTTGTGGCAATTGTGCTATTGGCAGCCTATGTCAGCGCCGGGCGCCAGTTTATGCCCGTCATCTCGCGCTATTCCGAATTCCTGGAAAATCAGATCTTTGTTAATACTGGCATCCCCGTAGCAGTGGATGCTTTGACCGGCAGTTTCAGTGGATTCAATCCGGTGATCAATGTGAATGGCATGCGATTGGCGGTCACCGATGACATGCATCCCGATGAGATCGCCTCCAATGCTTTGTACTTCGAGCAGGCGACCATAGAAGTGAATATGCCCAGAAGTGTATGGCAACGGCGCTGGGTATTGGAGCAGTTTGTCATTGATAGCCTTGAACTCAATCTGGAGCAAAATGCTGAGGGAGGTTGGCAGCTTAGTGGTTTGGATGTAGCCGGTGACGAGCCCGTAGATCTTAATGCGCTATATCAGACCTTTCTGAGTTTTTCTCAGCTCGATTTCAATAACGTTGCGATCAACGTGCAAACCCGCTCAGGCGATTCACTGACCTTTACCAATGGCCTGGTGACAATCCAGAACCAGGACGACACGCACTTCGTTCATATTGATGCGAATCTTGAACGTAACCCTGAGCAACTTAGTCTCTCCATGGAAGTTCAGGGCAGTGAGCTTTCCCAGTTGGAAGGCCGACTCTATCTCAACGTACCTCAGGCTGATTACTCGGCGCTGTTTGCCGAGCAGGAACTCGGCACGCTGAATATTGAAACCTTACATGGGCGCGGTGAATTCTGGATCGATCTGGCGGATGGCAACGTGGTTAGCGCCGATGGCACGATGAATATCGACGATGTTGTTATCACTATAGATGAAAGCGAGCCACTGCAGCTTACTGACATAACTGGCACGGCAGCGGTCTCCCGCGGCCTGGCGCTCGATCATTGGGAAGTTGCGCTTGCCGATATGGCAGTCAATTTTGGTGATGAATTTTGGCGAGGTTTTAATGGCTATCTATATTGGGTTCCTCAACAGATGCTCACTGCGCGGGCGGATCAGATTGATATCGCTTTGCTGGGAGATCTCGCCTTAGCCAGTGGGCTGCTTGATGAAGCATCACAACAACAGCTTGCCAGTTATGCACCTGATGGCAGCCTGCAAAACTTCAGCCTGGCATTACCGCTTGCTGAAGGTAATCAGGAAATCATCAGCGCTCGCACCAATCTGGCGGATATCGAGCTGGGTTCAGTGCGCGGTTCGCCGAATATGTGGGGCATTACCGGTTTCGTGGAAATCGAATTCGATCCCGCCAGCGAGCGAGTTACTGGCCTGGCCGAAATTGAGTCGACTGACTTCAGTATAAATATTCCCAACACGTTCACTCGCGTTTGGGACTACGACTACGTCAATGGTCGCCTGCTTATCGATGTTGATCTCAGCAACGGTGAACGAACCAAGCTGGTCAGCAACACCGTGGTAGCCGAGTCAGAGGCTGTTGATGCCAGAGTGCGATTTACTTCACTGGTACATCGCTTCCCGGATGGGAATAGAGAGGCAAGCCTGGAACTCATGGTTGGTGCCAGTCGTGTTGATGCGGAAGAAAAGTCCCTGTATTTACCAGACGGTCCCTCGGTGCAACCCAATTTACGCGGCAGTATGGAGTTTCTGGAGCGTGCTATTGTTGACGGCGACATTCGAGATAGTGCGGTGTTGTTTCGTGGAAACACCCTTAGCGGATCTGCGCCTGTTACCAAGACTTTTCAAAGCTTCTTTCAGTTAGACAATGGCGTGCTGAACTTTAGTGAAGAGTGGCCAATTCTGCAGCAAATCTCTGGCCTGGTTGTTACTGATGACAACAACATTGATATTGCAGTGACTGAAGGCTCCAGTCTTGGGGTGAATCTGGAAAATGCCATTGGTCGAATTCGGCGCGATGGGGAAGATCGCAGTTGGCTGAATATAACGGGGCAGGCTGCGGCGAGCACGGCAGCGGGACTCGGTTACCTGCAGGAAACACCGGTAGACGAATCACTGCGCGAGACTTTCAGCAGCTGGGAGGCAGAAGGTGACTTTACTGCAGATGTGGAGGTCATCATTCCGCTAAACCAGGATGACAATGAGCCTGATGTGCGCCTGGATATCCTGCTCAGTGAAAATTCTCTGAATATTCCAGAGTTTGATCTGGCGGTTTCAGAGCTCACCGGACCGGTGATATTTGATACTCGAACCGGCCTGGAAGACAGTTCATTAACGGCTCAGATGTTTGGTGGGGCGGCAGACCTGAATCTGTCATCCCAATTCGCTAATGACAATTTGGAAACCATCATCATCGAGGGCAGTGGCAGGACGACACCTGCCGATCTGAGTGCCTGGCCACGACAGAGCGAATTCGTAAGAGACTTATTGGTCTACATGGAGGGCGGTTTCGATTACGACGCTCGTATGCTGATAGATCAGACTGGTCTGGAGTCCATCAACAACACCTTGCGTCTTCAGTCGGAGTTGCAGGGTGCAGAGCTCAGCCTGCCGTTCCCTCTAAATAAAGAAGCAAGTGATTCCTTATCGTTGGACCTGCAGTTGGAATTTGATGAAGAGCGCTTGGGGGTCAGTGGCAGCCTGGGTCCGGAACTCGATATGGATTTGCTAATCGACAATGGCGTCGTGCAAGACGGGTTATTGACTCTTGGTATGGACTCAGAGGAAGCCATGGCGCTGAGTGTGGACTCGGAGCAGGGCCTGGTGATCGGCGCTAATGTAGACTACTTTGAGTTACAGGATTGGACAGACTTTGTGAGTTCTCTCGGCTCGGCGGGCGATAGCACATCCGACTATGGTAATAGCATTGCTTTCATCGATGTCAGTGCTGATGTGTTTTCGCTTTACGATCAGGAATTGGCTGCAGTCGACATGCACATGGTACCGGATGCCAGCGTTGCCGGCTGGTTTGCCAACGTGGCTAGTGAGTCTGTGGCGGGTTCGGTTGTCATTCCCTTTGATAGCCAGGATTATTTGCAGGTTGATCTCGACTATCTGTACCTCCCCGGAGATGAAGAGGAGGAACAACAACTGCTCGTCGAGAATGCAGAAGCTGAAGGCGGAGGCACGATAGTAGAGATTGAAGAAGAACGGGTTGATCCGTTGCTGAATCTCGATCCCAGGGAGTTGCCGCTGATGGAATTTTCCACCGCTGAATTCGCCATTGGTTCTCGTGATTACGGCAGTTGGGAGTTTAGTCTGGTACCCACAGACGACGGTGCAGAGTTCAATAATCTCAATTTCGACTTCAGAGGATTGCGGCTGGGTCGGGATGAGTTGGATGAAAGGTTCGAAGTCCTGGATCCTTTCTTCCGCTGGCAATTCGACGGAGAGACTCACCTTAGTGAGTTAACTGGGGTTCTGGTTGCGAATGATATCGGTTCGGTTCTCGAAGCCAACGGCTATGCCCCAAGCCTGGAAAGCGATTCCGCTGTGTTTGTAACTGATGTGAGCTGGCCAGGTTCGCCTGCGTTTTTCTCTGGCGACGACTTAAGCGGACGCATCGATATGCTGGTGGAAGATGGTCGTTTCTTAAGGAATTCGGGTGGTCAGGGCGCCTTGCGGCTGGTTAGCTTCATCAATCTTACTGCTATCTTTCAGCGCTTAAGGTTTAGTGATGATTTGCTGCGAAGAGGTCTCGCTTTCGACGAGATCAGCGGCAACTTATCTCTTGATGAGGGGCTCATGCATATTGAAGATCGCCTGGTGATATCTGGCCCGAGCAGTCTGTATCAGATTACTGGTGATGTGGATTTGGCTACAGAGAATATTGAAGGGGAGATGTTTGTTACTTTACCTGTCAGTGACAACTTACCCTGGATTGGTTTGTTAACGGCAAACATTCCGCTCGCTGTGGGTGCCTATTTGTTCGATCAGATATTTGGCGATCAAGTGGATAGCTTGTCCAGTGCTGTCTATACACTGAGCGGTCCTTTTGAGGGTCTGGAGCCAGAGTTCAAACAGGCCTTTGGTTCCCCCGACTCTGAGGGCGATGAGGCTGTCCCCCAGCTTCAATAGATCACTCTGTTAGTCCCACCCCAAACCCTATAAGCTCCCTCTCAACATAACCCCGGAATTCGATCATGAAGCACAAAGTTGCTGCGGTGCAGATGGTGAGCTCTGGCAATGTAGATGCCAATCTCAAGACTGCTCAGGGCCTGATTGAACAAGCTGCTGCCGATGGTGCGGAGCTGGTGCTGCTGCCAGAAGTCTTCGCTGTGTTAGAGGGTGGACCAATGCGCCCGTTCGCTGAAGAATTTGGTAATGGTCACATTCAGTCTTTCCTGGCAGAACAAGCGCGACAACATGAAATAATCCTGATTGGCGGCACCATCCCCTTGTCATCACGACCAAATTTGGACAGTGACGATCCAGATTACCTGGTGGATGGCGACAGAGTCCGGCCTGCCAGCCTGGTATTTGGCACAGACGGCGCTTGCCTGGCACGTTACGACAAGATGCACCTGTTTGATGTATCGGTTAACGATTCTCAAACCAACTACTCCGAATCTCGCAGCTACGAGGCCGGAGATGAGATTGTCTGTGTAGATACAGAATTAGGAAGGCTGGGTTTGAGCGTATGCTACGACCTGCGTTTTCCAGAGTTGTATCGGGAGTTGTTTCGTCTCAGGGCAGAATTGGTTACCGTGCCGTCAGCCTTTACCAGGGTCACCGGCGCGGCC
>JAKSCP010000524.1 GCA_022360535.1 Pseudomonadales bacterium
AGTACCAGTACCACTTGCTACACCACCGGTGTTGTTTGAACCATTGGCGTCAGTAAACGTTTCAGAGATAACGATAGCGTCGCCATCTGCATCGATAAACGTCTTATCACCACCTGCGAACGTACCGCTGTGAGTAATACCAACAGCAGCCAGGTCAGCGATGATAGTACCGCTACCAAAAGCAGTATCCATAGCAGCGGCGGTTACAGATCCAGCGCCAGAACTGGTGACGGCAATTGCAACACCACCTACAGTCAAGGTGTAAACATCACCGTTTTCATCATTGGCTGAAGTCGTGAATGTGCCCGTATTCACACTAGTGCTTGCCGACGCACTCACTGTGGTAGAAGTGGCAGTGATTGCAGCCGCGATAGCTTTCGCGTCTTGCGCCACCGCACCCACATCAACGCCATTCACGGTCAAATCGCCAGCGGTCAGAGCGCCAGTTACCGCTGTACCATCGGTACGGGAGGCCACTGAATCAGTGAGCGATAGTCCATTGATTGTACTGTCCTGGATAGACGTGACAGAAATAGTCTCGCCGACGTTGGCGCCAACCTGAAAAGTTTGCGCGCTGAACGTGCCGTCGAGTAGATTCACTCCGTTGAAGTTAGTTTGTGATGCAACACGATCAACTTCAGACAAGAGTTGTGCAACCTCAGCCTGCATAGCCACTCGGTCAGACGCACTGTTAGTTGCGTTGGATGACTGAACGGCCAGCTCACGAATTCGCTGGAGGTTGTTAGTGACTTCACCCAAGGCGCCCTCTGCAGTTTGTGCCAGAGAGATGCCGTCATTCGCATTACGAACTGCCTGATTCAAACCACGAATCTGAGCTGTAAAACGCTCTGAAATCGCCATACCGGCGGCGTCATCCTTGGCGCTGTTGATACGCAGACCAGATGACAGGCGCTGTAATGAAGTAGAAAGCATGCCTTGAGACTTGTTCAGATTTCTCTGAGCATTCAATGATGCAATGTTGGTATTAATTACCTGTGCCATTTTTGATTTCCTCGTTCCACCTGTCAGATTCGAAAAACCTGCAGAGACTTTGGTTAACTAAAAACTGCAACGATGTTGCTGTCCTTGATCATTACGACAAACCGAAAATTCTCTTAACATTATTTTTCAAACTGCTGAAAGTAGCGTAAATATTGACTTTCGAGGCGAGCGGGGAACTGGAATTTCAGAATAGGAATTCCATAAAAAGCGATGAAATCGAGATTGAAACAGTAGTTAACTTTTGAATGGGGGCGAGTAGCCCATTTAATTTAGCTGGCAGCCAGCAGAGAAGAGTTAGAGGTAGCGAAACAACGACAGCTCGGTAGCCTTGGCAAAGGCGGCCTGGGCTGCTTCGAGGGAAACAAGCTGTTGATTGAAACGGGAAATGGCTTCGACAAAGTCAAGATCTCCGGTTTCGGACCTGATGGTTTCCAGATGGAGCTTCAGATCCTGATTGGCATTGTCTGTAGATTCGAGCAGATTCAAGCGGCTGCCCACGCCGGCCCGCAACGTATTAACATGTTCCAGCGCCTGGTCGATGTCCGCGATCCCTCTACCTAAGCTGTTATGAATGGCGGCTGCGGGCTGACCTGCCGAGCCCTCCAGCGCACTCAGGACATTCTCAATGGTTGTGAACACACTCTGATACTGGGATGGACTGACATCAAAACTATCTCCTGCAGCGGGCAAGCCACTGAATTGCACTGTGATGTCCTGAAAACTGACACTATCACCCTCACTGTAGTTACCCGCGACAATCAAGGCGCTCCCGCTATCCCTGACTTCATACATCAACTCCCCGGGATTGGCTCCGGCAACAAAGTTGATGCTATAGCTCTCGGTAACTGGCGCGCTGGCGCTGTAGCTACCAAATACGGCTTCGCCGGTATTGGCCCCGTTGGCTGCTACCGTGATGTTGCCATCCCCATTGCGAATCCTGAGAAAGCTCGCATCTCCAGAGTCCCCAAGGCGCACGGTGGTGTTGTTACCAATTTTTACCGAACGCTGCCCCTGGTCTCCTCCGTATACAACCTGCCCGTTCACTACTGAGAACGGGACTGTGTCTGTACGAGTCCCGGCAAAGATATAATTACCTGCCGCATCGGTAGTGTTTGCCAATGCAGTAATTTCCTGCAGGCGTTGTTCAATCTCCTGCGCGATACTGGTCCGATCACTCGCAGAGTTAGTGGCATTATTCGCCTGTAAAATCAACTCGCGAACTCTCAGCAACCCCGTGTTGACTTGCGCCAGTACGGTTTCTTCCTGCGCCAGTGAGTTGGTGGCGAAATCCGCATTGCTCGCATACTGATCGAGCCGATCGATTCCGGCGGTAATATCCAGCAATTTCGCCATGCCGGTAGGATCATCGGACGGCAGATTAATTCGCTTGCCACTGGAAAGCTGAGCCTGGGTTTCTGCCAGTTTCTGCTGCTGACTGGTAATGGCCTGAATTCCGAGGTTATAAAGCTGTGCGGTAGAAATTTTCAACTGCAGTAACTCCCAATTAATCTACTCATCGTTAACGCACCGAGGCAATCAGAGTTTGAAACAGGTCATCGGCGATCTTAATGAGTTGAGCAGAAGCTTGATAAGCTTGTTGCAACTGAATTAGTTTTGCCGCTTCTTCATCGAGATTCACGCCGCGAGTGCTGTCCAACTGCGCTTCGGCCTGCAACTTAAGCGCAGACTCCACATCCAGACTGCGGGTAGCTTCATTGCTGTTGATGCCTATACGGGTCACTGTAACGCCGTACATATCCTGAAAGCTCTCGCTGTTACCGTTCAGCAGAGATTGCTGCTGCAGATTACCGAGTACCAGGATGTTTGAACCATCAGCGAGCGATGCCGTGTTGTTGTCGATGACGAAACTATCGCCTGATACAGGCACACCGCTAACCGTGAATGAAATGCCTTCCACGACAAATGTGAAATTCTTGCCGGCCGACTCGCTCGCGGGATCGTAGGCTATAGTGCCGCCCGGCCCACCAACCACGGTAAATCCGGGCACTCCTGGCCCCAGAGCATCGTCGTCATAAGTCACTGTAATCGGGCCGGCCAGTGGCAATGTGTTGTTGGGATCGACCACGACGTTGTCGAGCGTGGCGCTACCGACGTTGCTGAGTGAGCTTTGCGTAGTTAGCGCACTGGCTGCAGCAATTTGCCTGGCGTCGGAAATGGCTAGCCCAAAATTCTGCCCGGCTTGCTTGCCTGGATTGAATTCAAATCTGTCTCCTGCCGCCGGGATGCCGACGCCAACATCAATGGACATCCCATCCAGTACAAGCGGGCCTGCACCCACAACCGAAGTACCGTCGCTGTCACGAGTAAGTTGCCACTGAGCACCATCATAAACGAGCGAGTAATTGCTGGCGCGCACTTCACTGGCGTCATTGAGCGTTAAGCTGGGCGCAGAAGTCCCGATGTTATTGCCGCTTTGGGCAATCGCAAAAGTCAGCGGCTGGAAAAAGTCGGCTCCCATATTGCCATCCAGATCTACTCCCAACTGGTGCTGGGTATTAAAGGCATCGGTCAGGCCGAGAGCGATAAGCCCCAATTGAGACTGGACAGGTTCCAGTACACGGTCGCGAAAATCCAACAGGCCCTGCAATTGTCCGCCTTTGATGATTGGGGAACCATCACTGCTGCCGACATTACCAGCCACAGCAATTTCGAGTTTTGATCCATCGCTCGAATTCAGAACCGTTTCCAGTTTATTGAACTCGCCGCCGATCACCAGGGATTGCCCGTTGCCAATCATGATATTAAGGCTGGAGTCAGCTTGTTCGACTACCTGTATCTCAACATAGGATGCCAACTCTTCCAGCAATCTGTCTCGCTCATCCAACAGATCATTGGGCTGAATGGATTCACCTGCGGCACTGTGTTCTACGATCTGCGTATTGATAT
>JAKSCP010000526.1 GCA_022360535.1 Pseudomonadales bacterium
GCACACCGCTGATTATTGAGATATCGATACCGATCTCTTTGGCTTTCTGGATAAATTGGTCGGAATTGTCTGCGATGCGGAAAGTATTGGTACCCAACGCCCAGTACTGTTGCAGTGGGTATTGCTTCATCAGGAGTTTGAAGCGGCGCAGACAGTTTTCTCCCCGCTTGAAGGCTGCTTCAGATATCTGCCCGGTGGCGGCTACGTTTTCACCGAGCTGTACCTTCTCACTGAGGCGTTCAACGATTTTGATTTTGCCTGCTTGCCATTCGCCGATCAGTAAATGAAAGCTATTTGAACCAAGGTCGATACAGGCGTGCATAGTTTGGGGCTATCTTGATCTCACAGCGAATTGAGGACGCCAGTTCCAGATGACGAGGTCTGTTCTATAGACTTATCGACTAGTGACAAATGATCGTGAATGTTACCGCCCGACGCCGGGCGGTAACAAGCAGAGTAGGGATGATGCTGAGAAGAAGATGCAGCCAGGGACGACCTACATCATGGATTGCTGGTAGTTCTCCACCCCTATGCGATCAATCAGGGAAAGTTGAGTCTCCAACCAGTCGATATGCTCTTCCTCACTATCGAGAATGCTGCTTAACAAATCGCGGCTGACATAGTCTCCAACGGATTCGCAGTAAGCTATACCTTCTTTAAGATCTGGGCAGGCAATCATCTCCAGTTTCAGGTCGCATTCCAGCATCTCCCGGGTATTCTCACCAATCAGCAGCTTACCGAGGTTTTGCAGGTTGGGCAGACCTTCCAGAAACAGAATGCGCTGGGTGAGCTGGTCAGCATGCTTCATCTCATCGATAGATTCTTCATACTCTTTCTCAGCTAATTTTTTTAAACCCCAATCGTCGTACATTCGTGAATGCAGGAAGTATTGATTGATGGCAATCAACTCATTGGCCAGAGCCTGGTTTAGATGTTTGATGACAGTTGCATCCGCTTGCATGTGGTACTCCTCAAGTCAGGTTTGCGCAAGCTTCCGGTTTTTCCCTGACTATGTCAAGGAAAAAGTGATGTAAGTTATTGATATAAATAGAGAAATTGAATGAGAAGCAAACTCATTTCCATTTACGGCGGACACGAAACAACATCGAGCGCGAGGCTAGAGAGGAAAAACTGAGACGTAATAGTGAGTTGCGTGAAACTGATTAAGAATCAGCCAGCGTTTACGAAAGGCGTAGAGCGTGCATACTCTTTAACGATGCTTTGCGCGAGCTTGCCACATTTACCACACTCGCTCGCCACACCAAGCCGGGTGCGTAAATCAGTCATGGAACTTGCGCCATCGCGGCACAGGTCCTTGATTTGGTTATCAGTGATTTGACGGCAAATGCAAACGTACATAGGTTAGCTCTCAGCAATGAGGTTAATTTAAATCTAAATGAGAATGATTGTCAACTAGATTTGAATCTGTTAATTTTAGTTCCCAGATAATGAACTCCCTCCACAATCAAGCTTCTGAAAACTAAGCAGATTTTCGCAGTATGAATGCAACCAGCCTGTCCCAAGCCAAATCCGGTGATCGCTGTGTGGTCCTGGACATTGCCCCTGAACCTTCTGAAATGAAAAGCAGGCTCTATGCCCTGGGTGTCATTCCTGGCTCTGCCCTCGAAGTCTTGCGATTCGCACCCCTGGGTGATCCGATGCAGGTGAAAGTTGGTGGTAGCTTCCTGAGTATTCGGCGTTCTGAAGCTGAAATCATCAGCGTGGAAATCCAGTAAGCATGTCAGATACTACTCATCAATCGATTGCACTCATCGGCAATCCGAACAGCGGCAAGACCACTCTGTTTAATATCCTTACCGGATCGCGACAAAAAGTGGGTAACTGGCCAGGTGTCACCGTTGAGAAAAAGTTCGGTTTTAGCGAAATCGAAAACACCCGATACGAGATCGTCGACCTGCCAGGCATCTATTCCCTGGAACAGGAATACAAAGGCGTAGACGAGCAAATCGCCTTTGACTATCTGCAGCAGGGGAATATCGATCTCATCATCAATATCATCGATGCCACCAATCTAGAGCGTAGCCTGGTCCTCACTCAGCAGTTACTGGAAAAGGGACTGCCAATGGTTGTGGTCCTGAACATGCTGGACGTTGCTGAACAACAAGGACTAACGGTTAATCCTGCATCGCTGGAAGCCAACCTTGGATTAACGGTGGTGACCATGGTGGCCTCACGCAAAAAGGGTGTCGATGAATTATTCAAAACCATCCCTGCCCTGCTCGCCGCCCAAACAACCCCCCAATCTGCCCTGGATGAAGAAACTGTCAGTGAGAGCGATCCGCTATTGCGGCGTTATCACCAATCCCGGCGTTTGGTGAATGGTGTGGTCGAAGTCATACCAGGTCAGCACAGCTTGTCAGAACGCCTGGATGGCATTGTTCTCAACAAATGGCTTGGCGTTCCCATCTTTCTGCTCATGATTTATCTCATGTTCACCTTCGCCGTGAATGTTGGGGCCGTGTTTATCGACTTCTTCGACATTCTGTTCGCTGCAGTTCTTGTGGACGGTACTACCTGGATACTGGAACAAATCTCGGCTCCCGGAATCATCATTACCCTGCTGGCTCAGGGAGTGGGCGGCGGCATAACCTTGGTGGCTACTTTCATTCCCGTAATCGGTTTTCTCTACCTGTGCTTATCGGCACTGGAAGATTCTGGCTACATGGCACGGGCCGCTTTCGTCATCGATCGGCTAATGAGTGGCATTGGTTTACCCGGTAACGCGTTTGTGCCCTTGATCGTGGGTTTCGGCTGTAACGTGCCAGCGGTAATGGCGACACGCACCTTGGGCAGAGATAGCGATCGCCTTATGACAATTGCTATGGCGCCGTTTATGAGTTGCGGAGCAAGGCTAACGGTATACGCATTGTTCGCTGCCGCCTTCTTCCAGACTAATGGACAGAATATTGTTTTTGGACTTTACCTTTTGGGGATAGGGCTGGCCATTTTCACCGGATGGATCTTCCGTAAACAACTCTTCACCGGCGAGATCACTCCGTCATTTCAGGAGATGCCGGCCTACCATGTTCCGGTCGCTCGCAATATCTTACTCACCACCTGGTTTCGCCTGAAGGGTTTTGTTTTCCGGGCCGGCAAAACCATTGTTGTTGTAGTGATTGCCCTGAGCTTTCTTAATTCGATTGGCACTGATGGCAGCTTTGGCAATGAGGACTCAGAAGAATCTGTTCTCAGTGCGATTGGCAAAGCCATCACACCCGCATTCGCTCCCCTAGGCATCCAACAGGACAATTGGCCAGCAACAGTTGGCCTGTTCACCGGCATGTTCGCCAAGGAAGCTATTGTTGGCACATTGGACGCACTCTACACGGAAGCTGATGCCGACGAAGCTACAGGTGAAGCACCCGATCTGATTGCAGCAACTCAGGAAGCCGTAGGCACCATTGGTACAGAGCTGATGGCTTTAGGTGGAGCTCTCGTTGATCCTTTGGGAATTTCGATCGGTGACGTCAGCGATGTTGAGGCGGTGGCAGAAGAACAGGAAGTACAAAGCAGCACCCTGACCAACATGGCAGCACTTTTCGTCAGCCCATTTGCTGCCTTTTGCTATCTGGTATTTATTCTTTTATATGCTCCCTGTGTTGCTGTGCTGGGTGCAGTGAATAAGGAAGCAGGTTGGCGATGGACGGTATTGGTGTTTAGTTGGAGTACTGGCTTAGCTTATATCGCTGCCACTGTGACTTATCAGATTGGCACTTTTACCGTTAACCCCTTATTCTCCTCAGTCTGGATACTGGCCATGTTAAGCATTCTGGCCACTTTTATTGCCAGCCTGAAACGGCTTTCCACTAAGTTGGTGCCCAATAACTTGATTCAGGCGGTTCAACTTTAGGAGCTAACCCCGTGCAAGACACCTCGACCCAGCCCTCTTCTATTCAGGGTTGGTTGTTGGCTGCCTTTGTGCTGGTACTTGTTCTTAAATTATTTCTCGCCACCCAACTCGATCTCTACAGTGATGAGATTTTCTATTGGTGGGCTTCTACCAGGCTGGCGTTAGCCTACAGCGACTTACCCTTCATGACTGCCTTATTGGCTGGCCTCGGCAGCGGATTTGGTCCCAGCGAAGCCTTTGCTGTGCGCAGCCTGTTCTTGCTACTTGGTACGTCGCTGCCTCTGCTGATTTATTGGTTAGCCCGTCCAATCAGCAATCATCAACAAGCGCTGGAATCCGCAGCGCTAACACTTTGCCTTCCACTGGCCGGGTTCATGGGCTTACTGGCAGTACCTGATGTGCCCCTGGTTGTCTTCGGTATTCTTTCAATTGGATTCTTTCAGCGGGCTCTCAACAGCGATCGCCTGGTGTTTTGGATCGCCACGGGTTGCGCTGTCGCATTAGGACTGAGCACGCACTACCGATTTTTTCTTTACCCACTTGCTGCCTTGGTTTTTCTCGCTCTATTCACTCCTGAACAACGGCAGTGGCGAAATGCCAAGTTTTGGCTAACAGTGGCGATCGCCAGCCTGGGTTTGATTCCAATACTCTGGTTTAACCTGAGCAATCAATTAAGCAGTGCAAGTTTTTATTTGGTTGAACGCCATCCCTGGGAATTTCAACCCAGTGGGCTACTGCATCTGTTCAAGCAGGCGGGATTAGTGACGCCGCCACTCTACTTTGTTTTTGTTCTTACACTCATTGCGCTCTACAAAAGAGCAAGGCAACAGGACAGAGACTCTGCGCTGTTATTGGCATTCGCCAGCATCAATCTTGCCGTGTATTGGGTATTAGCGCCCTGGACTGATGCCAATAGCACATCCATTCATTGGCCACTGTCAGGCTATTTCCCTCTTCTCGTTGCAGTACCAGCAAGCTTGCGCAGCGTTTCGGGTTGGTGCGCCGCTCGCTGGGGGGAGGCCAAAGCGCGACGACTTGTGTTGGCGATTCCTGCAATCGGTTTCACTGGAACCCTGGTTGCCTTTATCGGAATCGGATCGCAGGCCTTTCAAACACAGTTACAGCCTCTGGTTGGAACCGGTGTGCTTTCCGACAAAATGGCAGGCTGGGAGGAGTTTGCCACCTTCACAACATCGATTGCCGAAAATAATTTTTCCGACCGCAATCCACTCATTATCACAGACAATTACTACACTGCGGCCCAGGTAGAGTTCGCAGGTATAACCACTAATGCCGTTAGCGTGGATAGAGATAAGGCAGTGCGTGATGGCCGGATTACTCAGCTTCGCCTCTGGAGTAAAGACGAAAGTGGCCTTGCAGCCTATATGGGATACCCGGCACTTTATATTAATGAGGA
>JAKSCP010000532.1 GCA_022360535.1 Pseudomonadales bacterium
ATCATCACACTTAACGCCAATTTAGCTGACAACGACTATCTAGGTGGTGGTCAGGACGTACAAGGCAACGTAGTGAATGTTGGTCGTTTCTATCCACATAATTTCAACCTAACCAGCGCGGTGACTACTCCGATCTACACATCTGGTAATGACTTTACTTACATGGGTCAGGAGTTCATGACGACTTTTGTCATGGAAGCCAGAAACGCCAGCAATGCTATTACACAAAATTACATTGGTGACTTTGTAAAACTGGCGGCGGCCGATTTTGACGACGACAGCATCTTCCATGCAGTGGAAGACATTAGCGGTATGCAAGCCGATAACGACCTCACATCGAGATTGACCTCTGTAAATGGCAGTTTCACCGCCAATTGGGATGACTTCGGTGAAGCCGCACCGGGCACTGGCTCGATCATGGGAAATTTAATATTCCAGAGGGAAAATGATGGTATGGGTATTGATGGGGCAGAAGATGGCCCGTTCACGGTCAGTATCGGTACCAGTGTCACGGACAGTGACGCAGTGCCAATCACTTTGTCGGTGCCTCAAAATGACATTGATGTCGATGACGGAATGACTGAGCCGGGGCCATTGCTGTACCGCCGAATCGGAGTGGACGATATCGAATTTCGTTATGGGCGTTTACTTATTGATAATGCTTTCGGGCCTGAGACTGAGCCACTGGAAATTCCACTCCGAATTGAATATTGGGATGGAACAGAATTTCTTACTAATGTGGATGATGATGCTACGTCGTTTCTGTTCGACGTGACCCCTCCCGGTTCGGGTGCTCTGGGCTACGTAGGCACCAGTTATATAGCCCCTGCGGGTACTTTAGACCCACTTGAGGACGGAGATACCATTGTTGAAGAAGGAGAGCTGCTTGATGTAACGGTGAACGTGTTTGGAGGTGTCACCGGTCGTTTGCAAGATGGTGATAACGATGATTCCAATGACACTGATAGGCCATTTATAACTTCGGCACCAGATGCGCTTGCAGCCAACGGCACAGCGGGGTCGGTACTAATTGAATTTGATCTTGACCATTCTTCGCTGCCTTTTTCTTTACAGTTTCTGAGTTATGACTGGCGAGGTGGCATTGGTGAAGCAGATGACTATGATGAGATCCCGGACGATGACTATTCAGATAATCCTAGAGGTGTTGTTGAGTTCGGTTCATACCGGGGTCATGATCGTGTAATCAACTGGCAGGAAATCTACATCGGAAACTAGTAAGAGCTGTCGCGAATTCTGTAATTATGCGTAGGTAATGAGTGCTCTTCGCCTTCGCAGCTAGGAATCACTTGTGTCTGCAGACTTTGAATAGGAAGTCCCAAGCTCCTTAATCTTGCGTGTTAGCGTATTACGTCCCCACCCAAGCAGTGCCGCCGCATCCTGCCGTCGTCCGCCCGTATGCTTCAGCGCGATATCGATCAACGTCCGTTCAAACATTGGGCTGGCTTCGTTGAGGATGCCTGAGTTGCCCATACTTAGCTGTTGATCCGCCCACTTCTGAAGCCCTTCGGTCCAACTGCCGGTGCCGCCGCTGTCTGCTTCCTGCTCAGAAAACTCTGGTGGTAAATCTGAAAGTAGAACTTCCCGGGAAGAAGCCATTACGGTGACCCAGCGGCAGAAGTTTTCTAACTGGCGCACGTTGCCGGGCCAGGAAAGAGTGGAGAGATAACTTTCAGTTTCCGGGCGCAAGACTTTGCTCTCCACATCCAGCTCTTCTGCGGCGCGTTTCAGAAAGTGCTCGGCCAGCTTGGGAATATCCTCTCTGCGATCCGCGAGCCTTGGAATGTGAATGCGAATGACGTTCAGGCGGTGGAACAGGTCCTCGCGGAACTTGTGTTCCTCAACCAGTTTCTCCAGGTTCTGATGGGTCGCCGCGATGATTCGCACATCGACTTTTATCGATGTGTGTCCACCTACTCTATAAAATTCACCATCAGACAGGACGCGCAGTAGTCTGGTCTGGGTATCTGCCGGCATATCGCCGATTTCATCCGGAAACAGCGTGCCACCATTGGCCTGTTCGAAACGGCCGGTGCGTTGTTGGGTCGCGCCAGTAAATGCGCCTTTCTCGTGTCCGAACAACTCTGACTCGATAAGCTCTTTAGGAATCGCTGCTACGTTGAGTGGCACGAAAGGCCGGTCTTTTCTAGGGCTATGGTTGTGCAATGCCCTCGCTACCAGCTCTTTACCGGTACCGGATTCACCGTTGATCAGGACTGAGATATTGGAGTTTGAGAGTCGACCAATGGCGCGAAACACTTCCTGCATAGCTGGTGCTTCGCCGATGATCTCCTGTGTATCAGAGTCGAAACCGCCGTCGCTGTCTACGGATTTATCACGTGCATGTTCCAGTGCCCGTTGCGTCATGGCGACTGCTTCGTTGACATCAAATGGTTTGGGCAGGTATTCGAAGGCACCACGACTGTAGGAAGCCACTGCGCTTTCCAGGTCGGAGTGTGCGGTCATGATGATGACGGGTAACTCTGGATGCTGTTCCTGGATTGTGGACAGCAATTCCAGGCCATCGATACCCGGCATACGGATATCGCTAATAATGGCGTCGGGAGATTCGTATGAGAGACGCGATAGCAAGTCCTCGCCTTTTTCGAATGACGTGGTATCCAGTCCGTTCTTGCTGAGTGACTTTTCTAATACCCAGCGGATCGAACGGTCGTCGTCCAATATCCAGACAGAACTATTTGAACTCATTGCCATACCTTCAATTGGGATATCTCCATTTGTCAAATGCATTGCTCACTCGCTGACAACTTGTTTGCCGAGGACTAGCTATCCCCCGCATTACTAGGAAAAGGAAGCACAACTGAAAACACAGTCAGGCCAGGTTTGCTACTACACTCGATCATTCCTTGATGCTGAGTGATGATGCCGTGGGTTATGGGTAGACCCAATCCACTGCCATCGGCACGGCCGCTGATCATTGGATAAAAAATAGTGCCGAGCATATCGGTTGGAATGCCGGGCCCGTTGTCTTCTATCTCCACCTTCACGGCAAGTCGGTGGAACTGATTGCCGATGGTGGCATTGCGGGTTATGCGCGTACGCAAGATGATGTGACCGCCGCCTGGTTTGTCTGCTCCATTTAATGACTGCTGCGCATTACGAACCAGATTTAACATGCCTTGAATAAGTTGATCACTATCGGCTCGGATGTCTGGGATGCTGGGGTCGTAGTCAGTGATTAGACGTATGTTTTCACTGGCAGTGTCCGCCTCCACGATACTGCGTACGCGCTCCAGGACTTCGTGAATGTTGATGTCCGTGAGTTCGAGAGGTTTGCGAGAGCCAACTAGTCGATCCACCAGATTATGCAGGCGATCAGCTTCTTCGATGATGACGTTGGTGTAATCCTGAATCTCGGGATTGTCGATCTCCTGAGCCAGCAGTTGTGCCGCTCCGCGAATCCCACCCAAAGGGTTCTTAATTTCATGGGCCAAACCCCGCACTAATTCTTTAGTGGTGAGCTGAGCTGTTTGCAGCGATTCTTCCTGGGTAATGCGATGGGAATGCTCGAGTGAAGTGACTTCGAGAATCGCCTGGATGTTGCCGTTCTCAGCAACGGGGTTGATCGTATAGTCTGCCAACAACGTCTTGCCGTGTTTGATGGTGAGCTCCACCGCCCGTTTGGTAAAGCTGTTGTTGGTCTCTACCGCATGACGCATCTCCGCAATATCGTCTTCCGCGTTAAGCAGCACATCACCTATAAACAGTTGGTGCGCTTTCTTGTCACTGATGTCGAGGAGGGATTCAGCTTCCATATTCATATAAAGCAGGCGGAGGTCGCTATCGAGTAGCAACACGCCAGTTTTCAGGTTATCGAGTAACCGTTTGTGTACATTGTCCAGGGTCACGCTAGTGTTCATTGGCTCACTGGGTGGGTAAATCCGATGTGCAGTGAGCGACTCTTGAGTAGCTATGCAATAAGTAAACCAAGAAGCGCATTTCTGGTGCTTGGCTACAGCCCAGAAAATACGCTGCTTTCAGGTTAATAGCAGAAGAAGAAAAAGCTCGCCGCCAACTTGTTAAAACACTATGCACCAAAATAGTGCATTACTCAACCTGGACCCTCACCGCGCGACATTTTGGTGAGCAATTCTGGTATCTCATTTAAAGGACACCCATTTGTTTCTCTTCGGCCGCTATTCAAAAGAAAAACCTATAACTTACTGATTTAAATGAGGAAATGAGGGAAAAGATAAATGGGTGTCCTTTAAGTTGTTTAAGTTCTCTAAGTTGGAATTACGTGAGGCACAAAAAACCCCGGGCACCGAAGGTGGCCGGGGTTTGCTGTTGCTTGGAGCAGTGATTAGGAGGCGAGGCCTTCTTTGGTGCTCTTGATGATGGCGGCTGCCACTTTATAAGGGTCAGCATTGGAAGCGGTACGACGATCTTCCAGTCGACCTTTCCAGCCGTCTTGTACTGTGCCAACCGGAATACGGATAGACGCACCACGGTCGGAAACGCCGTAGCTGAATACGTCGATTGATTGCGTTTCGTGTTCACCGGTCAGGCGCTGA
>JAKSCP010000533.1 GCA_022360535.1 Pseudomonadales bacterium
AGCTTAAGAAGTTTGCTAATTGAGAATCAATAGCTGACTTCAGATCAGAGTGTGATGTGACCGTTAAGTTGTTAAACTATTAGTGTCCCCAAGAGACTTTACCCAAGAGACTAGAGTGCTTTAATTGAAGTCGAACTGGTTCACATTTCCTAAATATTCTCTAAATCGCTATTTCTACCGTGGTTTTCTTCTCCTAAACTGTTTCTGCTTCCCATAAAACTTGTGAGAACCTCAGGCGGCACAGCATGCACAAGCTCTTAGTTCTTATAGCTTTCTCTCTACCTGTTTCAGCTATGGCTCAAGATGACTTTTGTCAGTCTATCGAGGTCATCGACAACAGTGTGTCTATTCCAGTGTCTATTGGGGGCAATGACTACAGGGCTTTACTAAACACGACAAACATTGCGGCAACGATGAGTAATGCTCTCGCCGAAGAGCTAGATCTGGAGGTCAAGACACATCCCAGGCGACGCTTGAGGTCAGACGTTGAGGGAAGCTTGCCAGTTAGATATGTAGAAAAAGTCGATCTTAATTTCCTGGGAAGCGTAATTCCTGCTGAAGAGATGGTTGTAATAGAAGGGAGCGATGCTTTTGTATCTCTGAGTCTAAGAATGTTTGATGGATTCATTATCCAAGTTGATTTTTCCGAATCAAAGTTGTGCTTTTATCCACGTGACGCTGTCGACCTGCGCGAGTTTGAAAACGTTGATGTCGATTCAGATCCGGAAACAGGGAATCCAGTTGTTCGTATAGGGATAAATGAAGACGTAACTACTTGGGTAGTTCTTTCCTTTGGATATCGGGGAGGGGTGTTGGTAGATGGTTCAATTGCCAGCTTGCTCGACTTGTACTCCGAGGAAGACGAACTTCAGGAATCGGATGAAAACCTGTTTTCGTCCACAATCAATAGTCTCGAGTTTGGGCCTTACAATTTGGAAAACGTACCTATAGAGTTCCCTAAGCCTGGCGTGAGGGACAACATCGAAACAGAACAGCCTATTCGAACAGGCACTCGAATTAGTAGAAATCGAGGTTCAAATGGAAGAATTGGTGTAGATGTTCTTAAGAACTTTACTTTGACTTTCGATCTTGAACGCGAACGAATGCATATCATTGCAAAGTAAGTGGAACCTGCCATAGCGCCACACATAAGCAAAGGCATAGCGCGAACCTGAGTGATCAAAAATTAAACAATTGCTACCTATATCTATTGATTTAAAGGCGCCCCCCAGCTCTTTCAAAACTGAAACTCCACCCAATTTTTTAGTTATCAGTAATTGCAATATGCAATATTTCAGAAAATTTTCTATTTAAAATCAATATGTTGACGCCAATGAAATTCAAGGGTCAGAATACAGTCAATCCCCTAGGCAAACTGCGACTGAGATTCAGACATGGGCGTGGTAGTTCAACTAAGCGATTACCGAATGGAGGAGCAACTTCTCTCTGCGGAGAGTGGTGCAGACGATAGCTTCGTGCCTGTGGAATTTGCGGTTGGTCTTGCCGACAGAGAGGCCTGTGTCGCCAAGTTGGCCGAATACGGATTGCACTCGATCCAAAGCAAGCGGGTGAAATCCGAGCCCGGGGTCTTGCTAAGTTTAGTGCGAATAAGTGATGCCATTTGGTTGAACAAACGCATTCTGGAACGAGAAGACCTTAGCGACGAGGCTATCGCCAGGCACATTGATATTGTGCAAACGCTGGAGAATCTGAATTTAACGCTGATGGAAAGTCTCTGGGCATCATTCACTTATGATGCTGAACACTGAGTCTAGTCAGTTCGCCCCGCTCGCCCCATAGGTGATTTCTTCGACACGCAGTTCTACCTTCCCACTTTCAAGATCTAATTCTGTGGTACTGCCAGCAAGGTCTGTTTTGACTATGCCTAGGCCTTCGCTGCCAGCCTCAGGTGTTGCTGCGACACTAAGAATATCGGCATCAGGAAAATTTCCCATTGCCATAGCTTCCTCACTGCGCAATCGATAAAGCCGTTTTTTGGCCTTACCGCGATAGTACATGCGCGCCACTACTTCCTGACCGGTGTAGCAGCCTTTTTCGAAATCGATGACCCCTGAGAGATCGTAGTTCAACAACTGGGGGGTGTATTCTTCACTTGTTGCAGGAGTAACGTGCACCTGACCAGACCGGATGTCCTGCAGTGTCCAGATTGATGGTTCTGCAGTCTCTTCCATGGCGTCGAGTTGCAGCAGTTTGTTCTCAGCTTCTGGCTGATGGCACCAGATTTGAAATCGCGACTCACTTCCAGGTTCTCTAATGACCACGCTATCGCTTGTTTGCAGCACAGCGTTGGCGGCTTCTGGCAGGGAGGGGAATTGCTCATTCAGGGCGCGAGATGAGGCCTGGCCAATAACCCCATAAACCGCATGGGGACCGGCCGTGACAGTGATAGTCACCTTCGAAAATACGGCATAGCGACCCAGGGTGTCGGCTATTTTTTGAGCCATGCCAGCACTGGTTTGCAAGAGGATGTTGTCCTCACTCAGCAAAAGCAGTCGAAAATCCGCGACAACTCTGCCTTTGATATTGCAGATCGCCCCCTGCAGAGACTGTTCAGCCGTTAACCGCTGCATATCGCAGGTCACTTGTCCCTGTAAGAAATCAATAGCGTCTGGGCCGGTTATTTCTACGTATTCAAAGCTTCCAGCTGCTGATAGTGAGACGACTTGCATAGATGACCTCAAAACTTATGCGAATTTACTCTATGGTGGCGATTGCCGCGAGTTACAATGGGCGATTACAAAGAATCTAATGGAATACGCTGGCGACTGACGATTATATGACCGAACTCAACAAGCAAAAAATATTCTGGCATAGCCGTAGAGGGATGTTGGAGTTGGATTTGCTGCTGGTGCCATTCGCCACTGAAGTTTTTGCCACTCTACCTACCCAAGAACAAATGTTATATAAGGAACTGCTCGCTAACGAGGATCAGGACCTGTTCAGTTGGTTGTTAGAGCGGGTAGAGCCACCCGATGCCAAATTCAAACCCATAATCAGCAAAATTCTCGCGCACAAGGCTGGCCGCAACTAAACTTGGTGCAAGAGTCTATTAATTCTATTCCGCTCTATTCGTTCGGCATTTGCATCATGAGTTTGGATTGCCGTTACTGTCCCCTCACTTACATCAGTTTGTTGCTGCTTCACGGATTGGCGCTATGCGCCAGCTTGCTTTCTATTCCCTGGTTTCTGCCCTGTTTGGTTATATCGGTTGCAATCGGTGCAAGTGCATTGCAGCTACGACGAGAATTTTCTGCTGATGGCGGGAAACGCATTCATAGCTGCCAGATCAATGCCAGGGAATCATTGCTGCTGTCGCCGCAGGAAATAATACGCTGTGAACTACCGCGCACGGTCTACTGGAGTGAGTTCTTGCTGGTGTTGCGCTTCAAGACGGTGCCACAACAAGGCGGTTTGGAACGACCGCGATTCAGGACCTTGCTGCTATTGCCAGCAAGTCTAAGCGACGCGGATCATAGCAAACTGCGCGCGTACCTTCGGTTTTCAGGCAAGCCTTAAGGACGTTCAAGGTCGATTGATTAACAGCCAACATCACAAAGCAAACTAAGGAACCAGGATTGTATCCACAGCCTCGGCGTCTGTATCAGGATGATCCAAAGTAAAGTGCAGGCCCCGGCTTTCCTTGCGTTGCAGCGCACACTTGATGATGAGTTCAGAAACCAATGCCAGGTTTCTTAGCTCCAGATTGTCGTTGGTCACTTTATGCTTGATGTAATAGTCGCGGACTTCTTCACGGATGAGTCCGATCCGGCTGTTTGCCCGCTGCAAACGTTTGGTACTGCGAACAATACCCACAAAGTCCCACATGAAGCGGCGAATCTCATCCCAATCATGGGACACCAAAACCTCATCGTCGGAATCGGTAACGCGGCTCTCATCCCAGGCGGCGATGGTTTCTACCAATGGCGTGTCGGTCAGTTTTGAGCGAATGCTTTCGGCTGCGCCGAAGGCGACGACGAAACACTCCAACAGGGAATTGCTGGCCATGCGATTGGCCCCATGCAGGCCGCTGAAACTTGTTTCGCCGATTGCATAGAGATTCAGAATATCGGTTTCTCCCCGTTCATCGATCATGACGCCGCCACAGGTGTAATGGGCGGCTGGCACTACTGGAATACGTTCTTGCGTGATGTCGATACCAAACTTCAGGCAGCGCTGGTAGATGGTCGGGAAATGTTCGCGAATAAACTCCGCCGGCTTATGGGTAATGTTGAGGTAGACGCAGTCGCATCCCAAGCGTTTCATCTCATGATCAATGGCGCGGGCCACAATGTCTCTTGGTGCCAACTCCCCGCGGTCATCGAAACGGGACATGAAACGATCGCCGTTGGGTAGTTCCAAATGTGCCCCTTCACCTCTTAACGCCTCGGTGATTAAGAACGACTTGGCGTGAGGGTGGTAGAGGCAGGTCGGGTGGAATTGATTGAATTCCATATTGGCTACCCGACAACCGGCGCGCCAGGCCATGGCAATGCCGTCGCCACTGGCTCCGTCCGGATTGGTTGTGTACAGATAGGCTTTGCTGGCGCCGCCTGTAGCCAGGGCAACAAAGCGGGCGCGGATCACTTCAACCGATCGGGTCTCCTGATTTAAAACATACACACCGACACAGACGCGCTGAGAGCCGTTCTCAGCCATTTGTGTCACTAAATCCACAGCGGTACAGCCTTCGAGTAAGTGAATGTTAGGGTGATCCTCAGCGCGTTTGCGCAAGGTTTCGAAGACGGCTTTCCCGGTGGCATCGGTAGCATGAATAATCCGGCGGTGGCTGTGGCCGCCTTCCTGGGTCAGATGTAAGGAACCCAGTTGGCTTGAATCCTGCTGTTTTTCGTTACCCGATGTCGATTCGTGTTGGGACTTGGTCGTGAAAGGCACGCCTTGCCCGACCAGCCAGCTGACTGCTTCCGCACTGTGGGCCACCATATGTTCAACAATGTGCCGGTGGCATAGGCCCACTCCGGCAATCAGGGTGTCTTCGACGTGGGAATCGACGCTGTCAGCATCGTCAAGCACGGCGGCTATGCCACCCTGGGCATAGAAAGTGGCGCCTTCTTGTAAGTCACCTTTGCTCAGCACGGTGACGCGGGCGAAGTCGGCACTGCGCAGGGCCAGAGTAAGCCCGGCGGCGCCGCTGCCAATAATCAGGATGTCGGTCGCACTCTCCAGAGTGGCCGGGTCGTTGCTCATGTGGGATGTAACTCGCTGATAACTAGTGAGAAAGTCCGGTGTTTTAGCGCTTCAGGCGTGCTCTCGCAGGCTTCGGTGCCAGTCGCCAGAATCAGGATCTGGAGACCGTGATTGGGTGCTGGCCCGTAAATCGCAAGCTGCGACAGTATTGTAAAGTTGTCATAATTTTATAGTTTCCCAGAACTTTTGCACCCACGCGCTGTCTACACATCGAGCGGGCGCATTTGTTCCTGGCAGCATCCAAGATCGATTGCTTGAAGGTCGTCTGAACGACCATCGAAAAGATCGACTAAAGATCGACTAAAAATTAACCAGAAGTCGACAATAAATCTTGGAATAAGGAAGCGAGTTAAGGGAGTAGGGGCAAGTGTCAGAAGCCACCGATCAGCAGCTTGTTGATAGAGTTCTAGCAGGCGATAAAAACGCGTTCAATCTGCTGGTATTGCGTTATCAACATCGAGTTGCTGCCCTGATCAGCCGATTCATCCACGACTCACAGGAAGTGGAAGACGTCAGTCAGGAAGCATTCGTTAAAGCTTATCGGGCTCTACCTCTGTTTCGCGGAGATAGCGCCTTCTATACCTGGCTTTATCGGATTGCTGTGAATACCGCGAAGAATCATTTGGTTTCTCGCAGTCGCCGGCCACCGGCCAGCGATGTGGAAGTAGACGAAGCAGAGCTCACGGATATGGGAGCTGTGTTGAGGGACATAGAGAGTCCCGAAGGGAATCTGGCCACTGCCAAATTAAAGCAGGCCATTACGGAAGCGATAGAAGAGTTACCTGAAGACCTTCGAACGGCGTTTACTTTACGCGAGTTTTCCGGTCTCAGTTATGAAGACATCACCGAAGTCATGGATTGTCCGGTGGGTACGGTGAGGTCGAGGATATTTAGAGCTCGAGAGGCTATCGACAAAAAGATTCGAGATTTACTCTAGGTAGTTGTGAGCTAACTGATCGGTTAGCGAACCAATAAACCAAAGAGTTATCGATAGACAGTAACCGCAATACTCAATATAAAGTCCTAGAGACAACAGCGAGACAAAAAATAAAGAGTACTTTGCGGAGGAAAAGCTGAAACAGCGGGTTAGTGTATGAGGGCGGTTTATGAGTGACTACGAGAAGGAATCCCTTTCCGCATTAATGGACGGCGAAACTGACGAATTAGAGTTGCGTCGGATTCTGAAGTCTATGGAAAGTGAACCAGAGCTGGCAGAGCGCTGGCAGCGATATCACTTGGCGCAGTCCATTCTGCACGAGCGTGGTGTTCCGGTAACTGCCGATATCGCGACTGGCGTAGCCGCAGCGTTGCAAGCTGAACCGGCACTTGATAATGCTTCCAAGACCTCTTCACTCACTCCTCAATGGCGCCAACAATTGGCGCGCGTTGCCATTGCTGCCAGTGTTGCAGTGGTTGCGGTCGTTGCCTTGCAACCCGACGTTTCCAATCCACAACAAGCTCCGGCTCTGGTGCAAGAGGCGGGGAACACAGTTCCTGATCGAGAGAGCACAACAGCAGTGACTTTGATCGCCGATGCGCCAAATTCAGCGGCGGAGGCCGAAGCACAGCAGCGCTTGCGGGAATACATCGAGGCCATGCGATTCGACCCCGAAGAACCCGTGCGCATGGAGCACATTCAGGAATCTCCCCTGTATCGTCTGGTTAACGAATACCAGGCCCAGCCCTAAGAGAGGGCACTTCCCTTTACCACACCACTTTCCCAGGCACTGGTGGCTCGGCTGTGAGCGCCGCCCCAGCGGTGAGATTGGGCCGCTGATATGCTACATTAAAGAGTAAATAGGTAGTCTGAATGCGCCGGAGTTGGCGTATTTCCAGGACTGGGCAAAGTCATCAGTCAGCGCAGTATTTATCAGGTAATTGGTATGTCGCGAGAAAATCTAAACCGGAATGCAGCAGCAGTAGTAGTGTCTTTACTTGCAGGCATCGGAGCATGGTTGCTAGCACCCGCCGTGTTCGCTGCCGAACTCCCGGATTTCGCTTCTCTGGTTGAGAAGAATGCACCCACTATCGTCGAGATCTCTACGACGCGTCGAGTCGCGACTCGGGCACCAATCGCCGATGAGGAGTTGGAGGAATTACTGCGGCGGCTCAATCCGGGAGAAGATCCGGATTCGTTAATCGAAGGACTGCCTGAGCAGCGTCAGCGAGCAGCGGTGGGTTCCGGGTTTCTGATTTCTGAAGATGGTTATGTCATCACCAATAATCACGTCGTGGCGGAAGCAGACGAAATTCAGGTCACCCTCAATGACCGTCGGGTATTTGATGCCGCTGTCATTGGCCTGGACGAACCTTCCGATCTGGCACTGTTGAAGATTGAAGCGGACGAACTTCCTTTTGTGGAATTCGGCGATTCTGATGTCTTGCGCGTAGGTGAGTGGGTGTTGGCGATTGGTTCTCCCTTTGGTCTGGAGTTTTCAGCTGCCGCCGGCATAGTGAGTGCGAAAGGTCGCTCAGTGCCTGGACGTTCCTCCTACAATTACATGTCCTTTATTCAAACTGATGTTGCCATTAACCAGGGCAATTCCGGCGGTCCTTTGTTCAATCTGGACGGTGAGGTGATAGGCATCAACTCCCAGATTCTCAGCTCCACCGGTGGTTCCAACGGAATTTCCTTTTCCATTCCCAGTAACGTGGCCATGAATGTGGTGAATCAGTTGCGTGAAACCGGTGCAGTGAAACGCGGATTGCTGGGAGTCAGGATGCGTGAAGTGGATTATGCACTCGCGGAAATATTTGGCATGGATCGGCCCCGCGGTGCTTTCGTCGACGAAGTACAGCCCGGCAGCCCAGCCGCCGCTGGTGGCATTCTCAACGAAGACATTATTCTCGAGTTTAATGGGCACGAGATCGAGTACTACACCGATCTGCCTTTCTATGTCGGCCAATATCGGCCTGATACCCGTGCTGATGTGCAGGTGTACCGGGATGGCAATGTCATCTCGCGGGAAGTCACACTCGGCAGTTCACCTACTAACGTAGCTGCCAGTTCGACGCCCGAGGTTGTACGTGATCGTGCTAACCCACTGGGTTTTCGGGTAACTGAATTGAGTGATGAAGCGCGTCAGGTATCAGGACTGAGTGGCGTGAGAATTGCCGAACTCAACGCCGGCCCCGGCAGAGAAGCAGGTTTGCGCGAAGGGGATGTCATCGTATCTTTGAATCGACAGGAAATTACCTCCACGCAGCAATTCGCCATGATTGCCAACGCTCTCCCCGATAGCGGCTTTGTGCCGATTCGTATCGTCCGCGAAGGTCAGGCGACTACATTGGCTTTGGAATTAGCACCATAAGCCGAAATCCAATGTGCGACGGAAATGAGTGCTGGACGCGGCAATTGTCGCGACTGGGGGCTGCAGTGCTGCCCTTAGTGCCCGGTTTTCGGTAGACTGCGCGCCTGATTTTAAACCCACTCGCACTTGTAATACTCCGTGCTCCAACAGACTTGCCGTGACTGACCTTAGCCATATCCGCAATTTTTCCATCATCGCCCATATCGATCATGGCAAATCCACCCTGGCTGATCGCTTCATCCAACACTGTGGCGGCCTGTCTGAGCGTGAGATGGATTCACAGATTCTCGATAGCCTGGATATCGAGCGGGAGCGGGGCATCACCATTAAAGCGCAGTCGGTGACTTTGTATTACGAAGCCAGTGATGGAGAACGCTATCAACTGAACTTCATTGATACACCCGGGCACGTAGATTTCACCTATGAAGTCTCACGCTCGCTGGCTGCTTGCGAAGGCGCTTTGCTGGTAGTGGATGCGGGCCAGGGAGTTGAGGCGCAATCTGTCGCCACCTGTTACACCGCAATCGAACAGGGATTGGAAGTTATTCCGGTGTTAAACAAGATGGATTTGCCCCAGGCTGAACCCGATCGAGTGCGGATGGAGATCGAGGAGATCATCGGCATTGACGCCACAGAAGCAGTCGAAGCCAGTGCCAAGACCGGATTAGGGGTGGAGGAGATTCTCGAACAAATCATCGAAAAGGTGCCGCCGCCCGAAGGCAATAGCGACGAAGAGACCAAGGCGCTGATTATCGATTCCTGGTTTGATAATTATCTGGGTGTGGTGTCACTGGTGCGGGTAATGCAAGGAACCCTTAGCAAGGGCGACAAGATTATCGCCAAGTCAATCGGTAAAGCCCACGTGGTGGACAACATTGGAGTCTTCACACCCAAACGTACGGTGACCGGCCGGTTGGGCGCGGGTGAAGTAGGATTCGTCGAAGCAGGCATCAAAGATATTCACGGTGCTCCCGTTGGCGACACACTAACTCTAGCCAAGACACCCGCCATTGGGGCGCTGGCTGGCTTTCGCAAGATTCAACCGCAAGTTTTTGCGGGGTTGTTTCCAGTGTCTTCTGACGATTTCGAAAGTTTTCGTGATGCGCTGGAAAAACTGACCCTCAACGATGCTTCCCTGCACTATGAGCCGGAAAACTCCGACGC
>JAKSCP010000445.1 GCA_022360535.1 Pseudomonadales bacterium
ATCCCGCACTACGCAGTCGCGTTCGCGAGATTGTGCTGATTGCCCCTGATATCGAAGAGAGTGAATTCACTACCGAACTGGTTCCCTTCATCGCATCTAATGAACAACCACTGACACTTTACGTGTCAAATAACGACGCTGAACTCGACTATTCGAAACGTTTTAATGCCTATGCCCTGGCTGGTGATTCAGACGACAGGATACTGGTTACCAGTCACGTGGAAACGATTGATGTCAGGCAAGCCAGCTCGGCCCTTATTGATGCCGAAGGATTTGCTGATACCGATTCAATTCTTGAAGACCTGTGGGATTTGATTCACAACGGCAATCGCGCGAATTCCAGAAGCACACTTACCGCTCAGTATCGCCCGGAAGGCACCCACTGGGCATACACTCCCGACTAACCACTGAGCCTCAGGTCGCTGCTTCTAACGATAGAGGAAGACTGAGAAATAATCAGATTCTGGTGCGTCCCGCAACACCACACTTGCCGCCAGCTGCTCACCGAATTTCACGACCTCAGCAGGGTCACTGGGTACGAGAATACCCTGTTCAAAATCCACTCTTTTCAGAAGGCTGAGACCGACACCGACTCGACAGGCGTCGAAGAGTCGATTGATCATCTTGAACAGATAGGCAGGATCGCTGTTTCGGTAATTTAACGCCCCACAACAGATCACATAGTCAGCCGCTGGCAACAACAAGGACCCAAACTCCCCCAACAGAAATCGGGTATTGGGCTCGGCCCCGAAACGCTGTACCGCAACCTCCAGGAACGCCGCCACCTGGTCGATACCAGTGTAGCTAAAATCCCCATGCAGCTGCTTCAGGTAGGGGTAGATGTCAGCATGGCCGCAGCCAACGTCCAATACTTCTTTACCCGCCAAATCGCCAAAGTCAGCAAAGTGCTGGAATCGGTGTTGCTGACTTGCGGAGTTTTTCCAGCCCAGGGCCTCAGTAGAATCACTCCCGAAACGTTGCATTCGATCTCGATGGTAAGCCTGCACAACGGCAACGTCTTTAACCTGCATTGCGACTCCAGATTGCTTTTCTGAGAGAACGACGGAGTCCTCGAACAACTCTGGAACGTCCTCGTTTCATACTCCTGTTGATGAATTTATTGCCTTTCACATTCACACTCATCTGTTGTGGCGACGTGTTTTGCAATGGCACCACCAATAACACAAAGAGTAGTGGCACGACGAAATAGGCAATGCGCCACCAATTTAGATAAGGGTCGATGAATAGGGCCGACAATACGAATATCGCGAAGGTGAAAACACCAACCACTCTCGCCAAAATTAGAATAAAGGGTTTGATTGGTTCCCGGATAGACCACAGCAGAATGAGCAGAGAAATGGAGTAAAAGAGGGTCAGATTAAAAATCAGCACCAATCGATCCCGAAAGTAGAAGCTCTGGAGATCTCTTTCCAGGTCCTGCCAAAACCCAGCTACTTCCGTCACCATCGCCGATACAAAAGCCTGCTCAATGAGTCGACCCTTTTCCGAGTTTTCGATTGGGATCGGCCAGATTGCAGCGCCTCCTGCAGTGCCGAAATTCCATCGCAAATCGCGCAAGTCGCGGGTCAGCGAGTCAAACTGTCCATTGCTGTCCATCGCTGGTATCAAAATGGGATTCAGCTTGCTCATGACGGTAGCACTATCATCATTAACAAAGACCGTCCGTACCGATTCGATCAGTCCTTGACTGCTAGCCCATGTATCCTGCTCCAGAAACATCAGGAGTCTGGCAATGTACTGATCCGAATCTTCCGCGGTACCAATAATGACTGGCCGCAGCTGGCTCAGCACATCCTCAGTGTTTTCCTGATGGAAATCCAACATCAGGTTTATGGGTATGTAATCTTCCGGATAGTTTCGCCGCAGTTCTGCCGCCAGTGTTGTCACGAGCTGAACGATAAAACTTAAATCCCGAACCTCACCTGTATCCGGATCTTCCAGACTGTCGAAAAACAGGGTCAAACCATCGCCCATGTAATCCCTTCCGATGGTTTCGGAATAAGTTGGATAAACCGGGGTCAGGAAGTTATCCGCGAAAGTCGTCATAGGGCCGTAGTCCAACGGTATTGAAAACCGATCCAGAATCCGGCCAGAAATCAGACCAATTTGGACGTCATCCCACTGATGCCAAAACGGTGCGTAAATGGCGAGGTCAACCTCGGTCCAGCGGTGGTGGGCACCCTGAATAAACTCATTCATAGGAGAGCCCCGCCGCCAATTGGTATCCGGTAAAAAATCACCACTGCTATCGAGAGTGAGGCCAAAGTAAGCAATGCGATCATAGAATCGAAGATCTACTTCCTGAGGCGGACTACCCGCAATCGGGAAATTCCATGTCGGATAAAACCCGTAAATGACATTTTGTTCCTCTATATCGCAGCCACAGCCCAGAAAATCCCAGCTAACAGCTCCTGTGCCTGGGGCGGCCGTTGTCGGTGTTTCCGCCTCCGTTCCCTGCCCGGCCGTTTCCGCACTGGGCACCACACCGCGCTGGTCATACTGCATAACCAGCGCTTCGATTGCAGCCAGAAGAATGTTGTATTGCTGTTGCGTGAGCTTGTCACCAGCCACGGCGGAAGACGGGTCATATTCACTGAGAACCTGCAAAATCGCTATCCGCAGCAAACGTGTGTTGGGGTAAGGAATATTCTCAACGAATTGAAGTTTCGATCTCACTTCAAACAGGAATGCCTCATCCAATAAACTTTCGATTGAGGCGAGCAACTGTCGATTCGATTCGTTGTAGCTGTCGAGGCTACTCTGAATCAGCGCCATTATTCCCTCTAACTCACGCAGCGCTGCAAGCTGCTCCTGAGTCGCTGCAGCGGTATAGCTTTCAGTGCGCTCTTCGAGGCTCGCTCTAAATGGTCCAATAAAGTAACTGCGGGCAACGGTTGCGATATGCAGTCGCAACAAGTTCAGACTTTCCCCTGGAGTGAGGTCGGTAAAAGCTATTGCTGCCAATCCTGTGATGACTGGCTCTGCAACCACTTCGGGCGCTTCAACTACGGACTCACCATCGGCAGCCGCGGGTGGCGCTTCCGTTGGGTCTGCCCCATTTTCCGCTGGCGCCTCAGGAACCTGCGGTTCCAGAATACTTGGATCATCGATAAGACCACCGATCATTTCGGTAACATAGGCGGTATAAATAGCCACGAACTCAGTCTCGGTAAGACTGTTAATGTCGTTGGTTATGAGTTCGAAAAATGCCGGATTATCGATCGAGAAATCGGTAGTGGTTAAAAATTCTTCGTAATCCTCACCCAGCATTTCTGCCAACTCCTCCGAACTGGCAGAGTCAATGAAGTAGCTCCATAAGGTACGAATGTAGTCCTGGTACAGGGTGGAGTACTGGCTTGAAGAGAGTTGCAATATCTGGGACAGCACATACTCGGTAAAATCTATGTCCGGCGCAGAAGTGAGGTAGGTCGAAGTAAGTTCACCGAGAAACTGACGATAGATTTCGGCAAACTCCATTTCATCTATCTGGTCGATGTAAAAGTCGAAAGCAGGTGAAAATTCATTGTCCACCAGAGCCTCGAATTCTTCTGACTGCAAATCGCGGACGTAGCGACTTACGAATCTGGCATAGTCGCTGGCATCCAGCCGGGTGATATAGTCCTCGATGGCAACATCCATCTCGGTAGCATCAAGTAAGGGCTGCGCTTCAATACTGAGCTGATCGCCCAGCAACTCAAGAGCAGAAAAGCTCAGCTCGTAGTATCTCTTGATATCTGCCTCGGGGGTTAACTGCGCCCCGGCTTCAAAACTCCATGACATAACTATACAGCCGAACACCAGCGATGCTCGCCGCAGCCATGTTGAATATGTCATTGAGCTTGCAGTAATCATATTGCAGCCCTGCTCACGCAGTCTTTCCCTCTTTTCGCAGCTCTTTGGTCACACCTTCGATAAGGTCTTCTTCATTAATTAGTGTACGATTCATCTGGATAGTGTTGATCGCACCAAAACGCACCACATTGGTAATTGCACCGCCAGACAACTCATATTTTTCAGCCAGATTATCCAGCGAGATATTCAGATCAAGATTTTGTGTATTACCCAATATTCGCTCCCAGAGCATCAATCGGTGTTCACTGTCTGGCATCGGGAAATACACGATAGACTGAAAGCGGCGGGAGAACGCTTCATCTATGTTTGCCTTAATATTGGAAGCTAATATCACAACCCCGGGAAAGTCTTCAACTCGCTGCAGGAGGTAGGAAATTTCCTGATTGGCATACCGATCATTAGAACTGTTAGCCTGTGTTCTCTTACCAAACAAAGCGTCTGCCTCATCGAAGAACAGAATCCAGTTTTTACTCTCAGCCTGATCGAAAACATTAGCCAGGTTCTTTTCTGTTTCACCGATATATTTCGATACCACCATTGACAGATCGATGCGGTATACATCGGCTCCAACAGAAGAGCCAATCAGACTGGCCGTTAAGGTTTTGCCAGTCCCAGGTGGGCCGTAGAACAGGCTGCGATAACCCGGCTTGATGACTTTTTCCAAACCCCAATCTTGCATTATAGTCTTGGAGTGCTTGATCCAGGTGACGATGTTATCTATTTCCATCATCACCTCCACAGGCAGCACCAGATCGTCCCAGGTAAGTTTGGTGCTTATTAGCTTCGCCGGGAAATTCATGCTGTAGTCGGGCTTGTGATCGATACCCGTCGTAAGCTTATTCAAATACTCTGCGCTCATTCTTAGCGCTCCACTCATAAAAGGTTCGCCCGGGGATTTGTGCTCGAGTGTGATGATCCCTTGTTTTATCAAGGCGCTCTCGCCATCAAGATAGCGTGCCACCTCAAACCTTTTACTTAAGTCATTGCCAGCAACGATAAATACGGCAGTCTCACAGGTCGGCAGGAACCCACCGTGGCTCTGTCCTTTCCATCCACCAAACTGGGTAAAACCCCGATCAAAGTTTTTGTTGCGGGTAAACAGCAAATCCAGAAAATCAGGCCTGATATGGGGGATTAGTGTCAGGGTCAGGATGATTCGCTCATCGACGCTGAGATCCAATTCATTGACTAACTGGGAGTAAGGGGACTCATCAGCACTGAGATCGGGCGGAGCGATTTCATAAATACTCTCGTATGCGGGCACCTCTTCATTCATGGAAGACTCATGCTCAAAGTAGATTGCAATGCGTGTATCCAGAACTGAGTTAAACCACTCAAGCTCCTTTTCCAGGCTGATTGCATTTGCTTCACTTAGTTCGGTGGTCATCTCGTTGGTTACCGCCAATCCACATAGATTGCCTTATCCATCCAAGGCAGCTTTACCGTTGAATATCCCCACGGAAGATCATCCAGCAACATATCAAAAGCTTTTGACTGAACGATCAGTTTCCATGAATCATCATGTAACTGAAGTTGCGCCTCGCGCTGCAAAAAAGTCTCTCGCAAACCCGCGATTGACGTGTTTTTCATCTTCGGCCAGTTGGCGATTACACCTCGCAGCAGTTTTTCCGACAGCTCCCTTTCCTCATCGGAAATGTCTATGCCACGCACGATAGGAATTCCAGCCTTTATTCCGCACAGTACTTTATTGAGCACCAACAGATATTCCGGAGTTTCAGTGCTGTCGTCGAGAATATACTGCAAGAGATGCACACCACGTTCTGCGCTGTCACGATCCTTGAACTTTCGATCTGCTATCAGATTTAGAGAAGTGAAGTAACGTTGCAGGTATGGAGCCAATAAGACCAAACCAGCGTTATGAACATAAATATCTTCCAGAATTTCAGGTTCATCTTCTTCTGACCACTGGTAACGATCTGACTCTGCAGTAGTCAATTCGTCGCTCGTTCCCGCCCTCGATGCAGCACTGGAGAGCGGAGATTCGCCTGCTGGCGACTGCAAGTCTATCTCCCGGTGTGATACTTCACGTTCCCCCATCCTGGAATCATCAATATGATCCCCTGATGCCAGTGCAAGTCGCTGTTCTGAACTGTTCAGAATCATAGCAATGCGGACGCTGGCGACGTGGGTTGTTGCAGTTGAGGACGCTGTCACACTCTCGGATAGCAACTGAAAAAACTCTGGCTTGCTTTTAACACTACTGCGCTGCTTGAGATAGTCGGACAACTCTCTTACAAAAGTCACCTCATTGAATGACTGACGCTGAATAAGAAGGTAATTGAAAATGAACTGCCACTTCATTTGATGTAACAGGCCAGGGTCGATTGCTATATCCCTGGCCTTATCCACGCAGGCCATGGTCAATAAGTCTGCATAAAGCACTACCTTGAAGTGATCTGCGGGTTTCAACAACAACATGATCTTCACCAGCAGACTCTCAGGAAGAATAGAGACGAGCCGGTCTGAGGCTGCTTTGTCCTGCAATGATTCGGACAGTAGCCTGAGCAAAGCAGTGGGATGGCTGCTTAACATTAACTCGATGGTGTTGGTTATCGAATCAGATTCATGGGGTTTGATATTAAAATGCCCAAGCAGAAATGCGCGAATCAAATCCACTGTGTTGCCACTCATTGCCAGTGGCGGCACATTTTCCCGATCCTTCAAGCCTTTCTCTAAAGTTGGAGATTCGGAATCTTCTGTATCCTGTAAACGAGCGCCTCTCGCGGCTCTCGAGTCTCTCAGCATGTCTGCACGTTGAGCCCTGGTGAGACTTTGAAATTTGTCCGCAGTAACCGACTCCAGCCATTCATGGTCATCCGAGGAGAATAACTCTTCGATATGTCTCACCTTATTACCAATAAGACGTTTAAACACTGTCAGAAAACTCGGCCCTGAGGAGCCGGCATCGCCAGACAGCGCAGTAAGCCGCTCCCGAAACTCAGCCGTACTGAACGCGTACTTGCTGGAAAAACTCTGAAAGAACGCCAGTAAAAGTTTTCGCTGCATCGCCTTGGGCAGGCTCTCTAATATAGAGATCAAGGGCAAGCGTCCGGCATTTACCTCCTGGTTAAACCGGTGTAGTTTCCAGGGGTAGTTTTCGATTAGCTCATGCAATAACCGGACAACTTGATAGGACAATTTGCCTGGCATTTGATCAGCATTTGAAACCACCGTTACCAGTTTTTCATACAACAGATAAGCCCGGATCAATTCAAGTTGTTCCAGTTCAGTAGTGCCAGCAGAACTCTGCCGTTGGACAGATTGGGCTTTCTGTTGCCGCTCCACCTCTACCTGCCTAAGTCGTTCAAGGTGCCTGCTCGAAGAGTCTGATGACGAGTAGTCGACCTGGCCTGCCTTATTGCTCTGAGATTCATCGGCATGGAGATAAGCGCGAATTTCAATCAGCATTGCCAGTAATTCCTGCACCGCTGGATTCGAGGACGGTTTAGCATTGAGCACATCATTGATCGAGTCCAAAACCGATAACGCTGACTGGTTCTGATGCGCCGCCATCTGTTTTACCAGACTTACAAGGTAGGACTTCTTATTGAACTGACTACCCCTCTCCACCAGCAGATAAGTAAGCGTGAATTCCCAGGTTAAATCTCGAACCTGGCGTGGCTTGAGATCCTCTTTCTTATTTAATCCCTGGGTGATTGCAGGATTCGTCACAGTCTTGAAGATAGCCTCTGCGTTGGCAGGCTCTATCAAAACCACTATTTGCTGCAACATGGGATTGCTAAAGCTGGTAGCGATATTGTGCCTAACCTCCTGGTGCTGACCCTCCTGATACAACATGTGAGTAAACCAGGAAGAGAATTGGGTAATCAGTTCATCCCAGAATTGTTTCAATTCAGAAGTCTTTGCATTCCTGATTGCAGCAATCAGGGCGCGGCGTATTTTCTCCGGAGGTACCGTCGATTGTTGGTCAGGTTCCGAGCCGCCTGCTTGTGCCGCTTGCCTGGTGAATTGGTCGGCACTATCCCCTTCTCTATCTCCATCCCTATCTCGATCCCTGCCCCTGAATCCACTGTCAGAATCCTGCGCAGAATCGTTGTTACCTGCCAAGCCTGTAGGCAACTCACCTCTCAACTCGAAAAGAATCTCAATCAATTCTTTTCTCAGGGCATTTTTAACCGAAGTCGGTTCAATCAAAGTGATAATCGAATCATAAAGCTCCAGCACCGACACATTGATATGCGCTGCCATCTGCCACATCATGCTGGCGATATAAGCCTTTCGATTGAAGCGGCTGCCACGATCCACAATCAAATACGTTAATGTGAATTCCCACAGGGATCGCTTAGCCTGTGACTCCTCCATACTTAACTCATTTTCTGCCGTCATGAAGAGTTTAGGCTCTGAAACAATCTGCTCAATGAACCCATAGTGAGTCGGCTCGAGGACCCGCACGATATCCCTGATCATAGGCTCTTCGAATCTATGAGCGATCACTCTCCTCACCTGTGCAGCCTGACCGTAGTGCAAAGTGACACTCTTGAGTAAGTCTGAATGGCGTGCCAGCAATTCAAGCCACACCGACTTTATTTTTCTGATGGATCCGGTCTTCATGGCTTCCACAAGCTGACCTTTGAAGCGGGCGACACGCCCATCGCTTTCCCGAGAAACCACCGAATCATCACCCGCCAGATTCAGTGACTGCAATTCTCTGGCAGCAGCAGCATTTATCACGCCAGAGGACTCAGCTTGTTCAGTGGCTGCTCTCAGCAATTGATAGAGCTGGTTCCTGTTACCCTGACTGCGGGCATGCTGGAGAAGTTGTTTCAGCACCAACATCGGGTGCTGAGGAAGAGACCTGGCAATCGCTTTCACAATCTGCAACACAACTTGCTCTGGGGTAGAGGAAGAGGTTCTGTTACTGTTAGCTGCGGCAAACAACAGCAATTCCGTCCACAGCTGCATCTCGTAAGCTCTACTTGTTATGCCAAAGCTTCGACCGCTAAGTGCGCGAATTCCCTCAACTACAGTTCTCAGCTCTTTCGCGCTCACCCCAAGTGCTCGAACCACAAGAGAGGTAACTTTATCCAGCGGGAACTGTCTGGTGAGACGATATATCACCTCAGATTGGTTGGCTGCTGAGCTCAAGAACTGTAATAGTTCGTCAGGTTTCTCTGCCAGCACCTTTTCAAATAGCTTATCGATGTCCCCCGGGCGCCCAACAGCTGCATTCCAGGGCAGG
>JAKSCP010000494.1 GCA_022360535.1 Pseudomonadales bacterium
GCCGCCTTGCTGACATTTTTAGCGGCTTTTTGCCAGTCTTGATAAACCGCTTCCTGCGCATGAGCCTTGGCTTTTTGTTTTATCTGCCGAACATGATGAACAAAACCATCGGCTATGCGCTCCAGTGCCTGCAACCAGCGGGATTGCAAATAACACAACAGATAGAGACGCTGATTACCAATAGACTGGCGTTTAAGCTTGGCACCGTAGTAATCCACCCGCTCAGAAAAGTGTTGCTGATTTTTCAAGGATAGAGATAACGTGCTCAATACCTCATCCACTTCCTGCATCCAAGGCTGGATGTGGCGATGCACAGCAAGCTCCTTCTCCAGCTCTGTTCCCGTGAAGTTTTTGGCCGATTGACGCAACTGCCGCAGGGTTAAGGAGTTATTACCATTGACAAGTTCAGATAACATCTTTGCCAAGTCCGCAGATAAGAGTTTCTCAAGTGTACGGGCAAACTGATCGCTTGTGACGCCCACAACGTCACTGATCAAGTCCTGCAGAACCGTATACCCCGGTATGGCGATATTTTGTGCTGACAAGTATTCTATAGCCCTGTCGAATAGGGATCTTGGTTGACTCCATGCCCGTGCATGCTCATTTAGATCCGTTATCAACGCTGAACGGTGACTTTTATTCAGCCAGCGCTGATGGCCGGTCAGTTTGAAAATGCGTTGGTAAATCCGAACTCGGGTCTTCTGAGTAAGGTTGAAGGGCCGGAGGCCAGGACCAGGAATGACTTCGGAACACACATACTTGAGGTCCTGCTTAATTTGATGGTAGCCGGGGCTCAACACGATGGGCTTTACTTTGAAGTACCCCAGCAGCACAACAAACATGCACCTGTGATCGCGCTCGCGGATCCTTTTACACTCTGCTAATTCAGCGTCATTGAGTGCGAAGAAGAAACGTTGATCATTCGAATTCAGAGTGGGGGGACCGAACAGCTCAGAAATCTCCGTCTCGGTTAGGATTTTGATACGTTTTTCGGTGGCCATGATCAATGCCCAAAGGCAGTGATTTTAGCCAAAATACTCCAAAACGGTAAGGAAATGAGAAGTAACCCCCTCTGGGAGGCCAGGAATGACACGGGCTCCAGCGGTTTTTGTCCGTTTACGCGGGAAAATCCCTAGTACCCCGTGTTGTGGCCATGAGCGCAAGTGTTGATGACGTGACTGTGGACATGCTGCGCCATGTGTTGCAGTTTTACGTGCGCGAGGAAACCATCACAGCGGCCAGTGCCGCGATCGTGAACCAGCACCACCAACTGCCATTCAGTGAGGTGCACGGATCCGGTCAGGTATCGTCATCCGACGCGCAGCGTTTCCGAATCCGGGCCGATAGCCTGTTGGCAGCGTATTATCCTCGGTATTATGGCTACTACGAAAAAGCGATTGGCATCTACACCCATGTGTCCGATCAATACTCGGTGTACAGCACCAAAGCCATTTCCTGTAATCCCAGGGAAGCTTTGTATGTACTCGATGGCTTGTTGGAAAACAACACCATCCTGAAGATCCGGGAGCATACCACCGATACCCATGGCTACACCGAAATCATCTTTGCTCTGTGCTATTTGCTCGGTTATTACTTCATGCCCCGGATCCGCGACCTCAAGGATCAGCAGCTTTACCGGGTAGAGCGTAACGTCAATTACGGCGTATTCACGCCCTTACTGAACAAGACGGCCGATCTGGATATCGTTGAAGAACAGTGGGACGAAATGATCCACGTAGCCACATCGTTAAAGGAGCGCACGGCACCTGCACACGTGATTGTGGAGCGGCTGACTAACAGCTTTCCCTCTGATCGGCTGGCGAAGGCCTTCACCAACCTGGGCAGGATCATCAAAACCGAATACATCCTGCGCTACATCACCGACAAGGATTTGCGCCGCACAGTCCAGCTCCAGCTTAATAAAGGCGAATACCGCCACAACCTGCCGCGCTGGATCTTCTTTGCTAACCAGGGTGAATTCACTACCGGTGACTACTTGGAGATCATGAACAAGGCCAGCGCATTAAGCCTGGTGTCTAATGCCATTCTGTACTGGAACACTTCCAGGATCAGCAACATCGTCGATGAACTGCGAAAGCAGGGTGAGACTGTGGATGACGATCTGCTGGCTCACATATCTCTGCTGCCATACAAGCATGTGTTGCCCAATGGCACCTACTTTATCGAACAAGATTCTGGCGAACAAAAAAGTAGTTAAAGTCGGATTATGACTATATTTATCAATGACATAGCGTCAGCCCTAAAGGCCGACACAAGAGGAAGCGAAATAAATGGGCGAAGTCCACAACTATCTGCCACGACTGATAGTCAATCAACTGTTGATCCACGATCTTATGGCTGCGCAAGCACCTTGTTTCGCATTGGGATACGTGGAAGATCGGAAAGAAAAATGCGGTTTCATAGCGGTACGACCTGAGATTCCAATTCCGAGCCAGGTAACACAGCAAGGTATGAACTTTGGCCACTCAGTTCTTGGCACAAGCCAGTACAAGGTGCTTCACTTTGGGTTTGAATTCTATGGCCATGCCACGTATCACGGTTTGGTTCCTGCCGGTAATCCGATCATTCAGGCCGTTATTGAAACCATGCTGGATACCCAGGACTACTTTTTCTTCGCCATTAATCCGGATCAAACCGTCACCGCCTTTCGCTCCCAATTCGAGGCCCACGACTTAGCCGGGCTGCGCACCAACCAGGAACAGTTTGGTGAGGACAGTTGTTCTTTAGAACAGTATGAAAACGCAGTGAAGACCTTTACCAAGAACCCGGATCCACCGGGAACCGTGATGAATTGGGTATGCCGCAATAACTGGGATTATCTGGATTTAAAGAAGTATCCGCTCGATCTCAATCCTCGGCCATGAATGGGCGGGGAAGATTGCGCAGGAATTTACGGTATGAGGTGGATCCAAGAGAACGAAACCGTAAGTTTCTGTTCAAATGCCCCCGCTAGTCCTATATATAAAAAACCTGTCAATTCGCTACCGCCGAAACGATTCTAACCCAGGCGCTAGCCGTCTTTGGAGACGAGAACCCCCAAATGAAAC
>JAKSCP010000534.1 GCA_022360535.1 Pseudomonadales bacterium
AGACAGGCAAAGGGAATGTAAAGCGGAAAACTACGGTTCAGAGGCATTCCCAACACGGTTGGCAAGATCACCCGCAGCACCCCACCATGAGTAACGACCAATAAATGAGATCCATCCTCATGGTCTGCCAACTTAGTCCACGCAGTTAATACCCGATCTCGAAAATCCAAATAGGTTTCACCGTTGGGGGGAGCGAGTGCGGCAAGGTCGTTTCTGAACGCCTTGAATTGATCCGCCGCCACTTTGCGCCACTCGCTGGCCGGCATGCCATCCCAATCGCCATAATCGATTTCCTGCCATCGCTCGTCGACAGTAAGATCGAGGTTCACTTCTTGCGCTGTCCTTGCCGCGAATTCGCTGCAGCGAGAGAGTGGCGAAGAAATGATATGAGTCCATTGGGGTGTGCTTGAAGAGGGAAGATGATCGTCGGTCAAAGCTGCAGCTTGTCGCATCTGTTGCCAGCCTAGTCCGGTTAGCACAGGATTCACCCGCCCGCGCACAATGTCCCCACCTTCAGGTTCACCGTGGCGAATAAAGTCAATGGTGATGCGTTTGTTTGACTCTGCCAAGTAGGTTACCAATGAAGTAACGGCTACTTCATATGCCCCATCTTATCGACTTTAACCGCAAGATAACTTTCGTTATGCGGGTTTGCCTCGGTATGTATGGGAACAATCTCTTTCACTTCGATACCCATATCGGTGAGCGCATTCACTTTCCGTGGATTATTTGTCATTAACTTCAGCGATGAGATATTGAAATGCTCAAACATTGGTTTACAAAGATCGTAGTCGCGAAGATCAGGATCAAATCCAAGCTGCACGTTCGCTTCGACTGTATCCGCTCCCGAGTCTTGCAATGCATAAGCTCTGATCTTGTTATGCAATCCGATACCGCGACCTTCCTGCCGCAGGTAGAGGATCATGCCTCGCCCCTCTTCCGCAATTCTCTGCATAGCTACCTGCAATTGAGGCCCACAATCACAGCGCAGACTGAACATGCAATCCCCTGTTAAGCATTCGGAGTGAACGCGACAGAGAACAGGCTCATCGCCACTCAGGTTCCCCATGGTAAGCGCCACGTGCTCTTTCCCGGATTCCGAGTCTTCGAAACCATGGATAGAGAACTGGCCCCAACTTGTGGGCAAGCTTGCAGATGCGACGTACTGAATTGACACGAGTTACCTCAGAATGGTCTAACCAGTCAGGACCAACATGGCCTGAATGCACAGGGCGGCCATTATACCTGCTAATGCATCATCTAGCATGATGCCAAAACCCCCACTCACCCGCTTGTCAGCCCACTTGATCGGCCACGGTTTCAAAATGTCGAAGACCCGAAACAGCAGGAAGCCCACTCCAATCCACAGCCAGCTCGCAGGTGTCAGGTACATAGTGATCCAGAATCCCACAAACTCATCCCAGACAATACCGCCATGGTCATGCACTTCCAAATCGCGGCTGGTGCGATCACAAATCCAGATGCCAGCGGTAAACGATAGAATTATCACCAGGCTGTAGCCCATCAGATTCAACTGAGTCATGGGTAGATACAGCAATACCGCCAGCATCGTTCCAGCGGTACCAGGCGCCTTGGGCGACAAACCACTACCAAATCCGAACGCCAGCAAATGCACTGGATTGTTGAGAGCAGGCTTTAGCTTTGTTTCTGAATCCATCTTACGATTGAAAGTGCGTGTAGGCAGAGCTTTCGAACGCCACCCGTTGTCCAGAGGCATCAACGAATTCCAAATCCGCTCCGGCAGTGATTTCTCCAACGCAGGTTAGAGGTGTTGCTAACTCTTTCGCTATGGTTTCAATGGCATCTGCATTCTGTGATGGTACTGTGATACACAGTTCATAATCATCACCTCCAAACAAGGCAGCAATCTGCCGCACCTGCTTTGGCGCACAACTATTCGCTGAATCCGAATAAGGCAATGCATCCACGTCCAGCGTTGCGCCAACTGAACTTGCTTGCAATATATGGCCAAGATCGCCAGCTAAACCATCAGAAACATCCAGACCACTGCTCACCAAAGGTGCACAAGCCTGACCCAGCGCAATTCTGGGCACAGGTTGATAATAAGCCGTCTCAAAATGTGTCAGGTATTCTGGTGTTAG
>JAKSCP010000472.1 GCA_022360535.1 Pseudomonadales bacterium
GAGCCGCACGTAACACTCGCGCAAAACTGAGCTCTATCTTTGGATTGATCTGCACCTGATTGACGCGGTGTAAACGGTATTCCACCGGATCTTCTACAGTAATAATCTTCTTACCGACGTCATTGAGCTCCTGCAGCGCACCATAGAGCGTGGTGGTCTTACCACTACCGGTTGGCCCGGTAACCAGAATCAGGCCATGGGGCATGTGGATGAGTTGCCGAAACTTTTCCAGCATCTCTTTAGGCATACCCACTTCATCAAGTTCGGTCGCGCCTTCGGTTTGATCCAGTAAACGCATCACGACCGACTCACCATTTTCTATCGGCATGGTAGAAAGACGTACGTCTATGTTGCGGCCTTTAACCTTGAGGCTGAACCGGCCATCTTGAGGCAGGCGTTTTTCCGAGATATCCAGTCCGGAAAGCAATTTAAGGCGCAACACCAATGCAGGTGCGATGCGCCGTTCTTTCATTACCTGTTCCTGCAGCACACCATCGACCCGTTGACGAATTCGCAGGACGCTCTCATCGGGCTCGATGTGGATGTCTGATGCTCGAACCTGCACTGCATCTTCAAAGATCGATTGCAGCAGTTTAACTACCGGAGCCTCGCTATCGTCAGCATCCAGAGTAAGCGCTTCCAGATCGAACTGGCCATCAGTGAGTTCTTCATCTAGCTCTTCAGCAAAAGTCGCAATATCTTCCGTACGGCGATAAACCAGATCGAGTGTGTTTAAGAGCTCCGACTCACGAACAACCGCCTGCAGCACAGGCTGTTGAAGAATGCGCTCGATCTCATCGAACGCAAAGATATCCATCGGATCCACGAACCCTACCAGTAAGCCACTGGGCTTCTCTTGCAAAACGATGGCACGATGGCGTCTTGCGTAGGTTTCCGGCAGGCGTTGGATCAATGCCACATCGAACTGAAAACGCTTCAGATCGATGAAAGGTATTTCGAGTTGCTGTGAGAGGAAGCTAAGGAATTGGTCTTCATCAACATAGCCCAGGTCAATGAGCACGCGACCCAGTTTCTGGCCGATTTCTTTTTGTTTCTCCAGCGCAGTAGCAAGCTGGTCTTCGGTTATGACCTGATTGTGAATCAGGAGATCACCAATACGAACCTTTTGTTTGGTAATGGCCATAGCGTTACTGACTCAGTATTGCTAGTCGTTCCTGGCTGCGGCGACGAAGATTAGCGCTTAAGTTCTGCAAACGAACTGCCTGAGAATAACCCTGGCGTGCAGCACTCGAGTTGCCTAATGAATCTTGGGAAGCGGCAAAGCCATACCACCACTTGCCCTGACTCTGATCCTGTTGCACCAGCTCCGTATAACTGATCAAGGCACCTTCGTAGTCGCGGCTAGCTAGCTGTGCAGTGGCAAGAATGTCGTGATACTCAAGATCCACACCCACTTCCGGCGCTCTCGACAACAACAACTCAACCGCAGCACCGAGCTGGCCATCGGCAATCAGGAGTCGCGCTTTAATCTTCTTAAATCCCGAGTGATTGGGGGATAGTCCCAACCCCGCTTCGGTTAACTCAAAAGCACCCAGCAGATTGCCGTCATTCATTAACAACTTGGCATAGGTTTCTCTAGACTGATGGGCATACCGATTTTCGACAATTTGCTGCTCAAGAATCGCGTAGGCAGTTGCTGTGTTGTTATCCGCTATCAGGCGCAAGGCCTCCTGCACTGCAATGAGATCCTCTTCTTCCGGGGTTAATTCTGCTGCGTCCTTAACATTCTCCGTGGGAGCTTGTGTCAGATCGACCGTACTACTTCCTTGCTCGCCCCGCACGATTGTCTCGACAGACTCCGATGAGTCAACTGCTGCTTCAATAGGGGTACGCTCTTCTACCATCCGCTCCGCTGAATCTGGAGTGGCTGACGAATTCCCCACTGAATCTGATTCTTGCTGGCTCTGGGCTAGAGCATTAGCGCTGTCTTCAGGCTCCAGAAATTCAACATTTTCAGAATCGCTGATAAAAGTTAATGGCGCATCGGGAGCTTCCGCTTGCTCAAGATCAGTGTCCGGTATTTCCACATCCGCCACCTGTATCGCCTCCGCAGCAGCCGTTTGTGAGACCCGAGCAGTATCAGTCGGTACAACTGGCCCTGTTTGCTGTACAACTTGCGGAATAGTGTTTAGCTGCCGCGTCGTTGGGCTATCACCTTGCTGAGACCAGAACCAGGCGATGACTCCCGCCCCAATTATTAGAGCAACAACCAAATAGAGGATCATCGGCCGCTTGGAGGAATCACCTGGAATTTCAGGTGCCGGCGTAAGAGATACCGATGCTGCCGAGCCCGATGATTCTTTACGCCGCTGATCAAGATCGCGCAGCATGTCATTGACGAGACTCACAGGTACATCCTCCCCAGATAGAAGACCAGAGCCGCACCAATAGCAAGGCCGGTAATCGCAAGAAACGCCGGACGGTAATTCATTGTTGGTAACTCAACCCCTTCCGTGTCCTCCGCCGCATTTTTGATGTGATCCACCTGCACAGTTCGTTCGCCTTTACCAAAGGCAACCATAAGTGCCTTGTGACAGAGGATATTGATTACTCGAGGAATCCCATCACTCGCCCTATACAGGTAGTCCAGCGCACGCTTTGAAAACAGGAACGGGCCATTGTATCCAGCTGTTGCCAGTCGGTGGACCACATAACGCTCTACACCATCACGATCCAGCGCCTCGATCTCGAAAGAAAAAGTGATGCGTTGCCTGAGTTGGCGCAAAGACGGCTGACTCAATGAAACATCTAATTCGGGTTGAGCAAACAGAACCACCTGAAACAATTTAACCTGCTCCGTTTCAATGTTAGTTAACAGGCGCAGTGCTTCCAACGTCTGCTCCGGCATCGCGTGCGCTTCGTCAATAAACAACACGACTTGTTTATTGTTGGCAGAAAACTCAACCAACTTCTCAGTAATCGCTTTCAACAAGCGGTGATGACCCACATCCTGATCGATTTCGATATTGAGTTCTTCAGCGAATGCCAGGAAAAGACCTTTTGGGCTCAACACTGGATTAGGAATATAGGCCGTA
>JAKSCP010000514.1 GCA_022360535.1 Pseudomonadales bacterium
GAGTAATCTGTTCGGCGGTTACGATCGAAAGGCTCTGGGGAACATCGAGGATGGGTGTTGGTGTTCTGAGTGCATTGATCTGGTCTCGGTAAAGAAACTGCCCTTGAACAACGATCTCCTCGATTTCATGGTCGGGAGACTGTGCGTAGCCAAACGGTGCAGCCACCGCCAGTGAAAGTGAAGTTAAGCCAAACAGGCGTAATGAGACTGGTTTCATCACTCTTGTAACCTTTAATAATCCTAAGAAATACGTGAGCTGCGGAGTCTAAGCTAAATGAGAATCGTTATCAATAACATTAACATTAAAATCTATAGGGATTTGCCAAATTGGCCCTGATTCTTGATTTTTCTTGCTCTGAATCAACATTTTAGTTTGTATTTGTTATTGCGAATCATTATCATTTGCGTCCTTATTGACTTAGCAGAGCCTCAAAGGGCCATCGATTCACAAGGACAGCCATGTTCCGCAAAGCACTCTTCTGGATGCATCTCAGCGCCGGCGTCAGCGCTGGCTTGATCATATTGATGATGTCGGTGACCGGCGTAATTCTGACTTACGAACGGCAAATGCAGGTCTGGGAAGATGGCCCCTACTACACGGATCCGGAGCCAGGACAACAGCGTCTGACAGTGGATCAGTTGCTTGCTGCCGCCAATCAGACCGAAGGCTTTACTGCCACCAGTGTTATTTTAAACTCCGCCGCCGATGCTCCATTCGTCGCCAGAGCCGGCCGCTCTCAGACTCAGTACCTGAACCCCTACACTGCTGAAATCTACGACCCTCATAGCGACTCGCTAAGTGCCTTCTTTTCCGATGTGCGTAGCCTGCACCGCTGGTTCCTGGTGACAGGTGACGGTAGAGCTACCGCCCGTGACATAACCGGCGCCGCCAATCTTCTGTTTTTGTTTTTGCTACTCAGCGGCACCTATCTTTGGTTACCCAAGGTGATCAATTGGGCAACGCTGAAGACCCGTATCTGGTTTAATCCGCAAGTGAATAACTCGCAAGCCAGAGACTTCAATTGGCACCATGTGTTTGCCTTCTGGGCAGCGATTCCACTGTTGGTGATTATTCCAACAGCCTCTGTATTCAACTATGGCTGGGCCAATAACCTGGTTTACACATTGGCTGGAGATACACCTCCTCAGCGTAGCCCAGCTGTGACACCTGACCCTTCTGAGGAACCAACACAGGTTCAGTCTCTGGAATCTCTCTTCAATTCAGCCCAAGCCTACAAAGAAGATTGGCGCACGATTAGCATTTCCCTGCCGCAACCTGGGTCACAATCAATTTCTATCGCGATTGATGAGGGCAATGGTGGGCAACCGCAGCTTCGCCATAGCCTGTCCCTGGATAGAGCCTCGGGCACAGAGGTCAGTTGGGTGCCGTTTACCGACCAATCATCCGGCGTGCAAGCACGACGTTGGGTACGCTTTCTCCATACAGGCGAAGCATTGGGGCTAACTGGACAGACCATTGCTGGCTTAGCCTCTGCGGCTGGCGCCGTCCTGGTTTGGACAGGCCTCGCTCTCGCCCTGCGCAGATTCCTGCGTTGGCGCGCCCGAACCCGCAAGGCGGTTACAGAGACCGGCAGCTCCAGCGAATTAGCCACCTAGATTAGTTGAACCCAACTTTCAGCTGGTTAGCATTTGGCTTCGTTGAAGATTAGAAGTCATGGTTAAGGACTGCTAAGCTCTAGCTTCTTTCCGCTGTAGCACGAATAAGAAGATGCACTACGAGCATGTCCTGATTGAATCACAGGATGCGATCACTACTCTGACCCTCAATCGTCCCGATTGCGGCAATGCACTGAGCATTGCTTTCATGAAGGAGATCATCGCTGCCGCAAAGAGCTTCCAGCAAGACACTGACACGCGCGTCATAATCGTTCGTGGCGCAGGTAAACATTTTTCAGTAGGGGCAGACCTCAAGGATCCAGAACGTCACCAACAAAGTGACGAAGATCTTTTGACCCGTACCCGATCCACGACATTAGGTCGTGAACTGATCCAAACCATCCTGGACATTGATCAGATTACAATTGCCGCAGTACAAGGTGTCGCTGCTGGCGGTGGTGCTTGCATCGCATCCGCCTGTGATTTTCGGATTGGTAGCGATGATTGCCGAATCGGTTACCCTGAAGTAAAACTTGGCATGAATCTAAGTTGGGGCTCGTTGCCTTTGTGTTACACGCTAATCGGACCGGCCAGGACCAAACGCATGGTGGTGGGCGGAGAACTCGAATCTGCGAGTGATTTGGAGCGTTGGGGGTTTCTGGACGAGCTAGTAGCGTCAGAGAATTTACAGTCAGCAGCAATGGCGATGGCAGATCACTATGCGGCACGACCCGCTTTGTCCGCCCAAATGATCAAGCGCGGGATCAATGCCATGCAGCAGTCAAACCTCAAGCAAGTCATGCACATGGATGGAGATCAATTCACTCTCGCTTCACTCAGCCAGGACTATCGCAAAGCCAGAGATGCGTTTCTAAACAGGACAGACCAATCTAGTGAATAGAGTCAGGGAGACAAAATTGCCAAGTCAAAGAACACTAACCCAATCTGTTTTGCTGGTTTGGATAGCAAGCTTGATGTTATCGGCCCATGGTGCTGAGCTGCTACCGGACGTGCCTCCCGGTGCCCAGGCTCTCACGCTGCAAGGCGACGCACTCTACCCGGCAGCACCAAATGCCGAAACACAAGCGAATCTCGAAGTTGCTCAAAATAACTACAACTCTGACCGCGACAATGCCGATAACATTATCTGGTTAGGCCGTCGAACAGCCTACGCAGGCGATTACCGTCGCGCTATCGAAATCTACTCAGAAGGCATCAACAAGTTTCCGGAGGACCCCCGCTTCTATCGACATCGCGGTCATCGCTATATATCCATTCGCGAGTTCGATCGGGCCATTGCAGACTTCGAACAAGCAGCAGAACTCATGGAAGAGCTGCCCATTCAAGTCGAACCTGATGGTCTGCCCAATGCACAAAATATTCCACTGACAACTACCCAGGGTAATGTCTGGTATCACCTGGGTTTGGCCTACTACCTCAAGCAGGATTGGCCAAGAGCGCTAGCCGCCTTTCGCAACGGTTACAATCTTGGTGGCTATGACGACAATCTGGTTTCCACCGGCCATTGGATCTATATGATTCTGCGGCGCATGGGCGATGACGCCCAAGCAGCTGTTGCCTTGAATGAAATTTCCGCAGACATGGACATCATTGAAAACATGAGCTATCACGAACTCTGTCTTCTTTATAAAGGAGAAATGGAGATCGAAGAGATGATGGCCGCCAATGGCGACGACCCCAGCAATGCCGCAGTAGCCTACGGCATCGCCAATTACTTTTACTATAACGGGGACAGGCAGCGCTCAGACGACATGTTGCGTCGACTCGTCTCTGGCAGCAGCTGGAGTTCCTTTGGTTTCATCGCTGCCGAAGCGGACCTGGCAAACCCCCAGCGCTAACTAAAAGAAGGTAAGCACTCGATCGCGGAACTAAGCCGCTGGAAATTTGTAATCCTGGTAAGTCTCACGAAGCGCGAGCTTGTTTATCTTGCCCGTTGCGGTATGCGGCAGCTCATCAATAAATTCCACACCATCGGGCATGGCCATCTTGTGCAGCTTGTCTTTAAGGAAGTCGGACACTGCTTCTGAAGAAAGCGATTTGCCTTCTTGCATCACCACGATCAACAGCGGCCTTTCGGTCCACTTCGGATGGTAACGTCCTATGACCGCCGCCTCCGCGATATCGGGATGGTTAACAGCCGCATTCTCAATTTCAATAGAACTAATCCACTCGCCACCGGACTTGATCACGTCCTTGGTGCGGTCGGTGATTTGTAGATAACCTTCCGGCGTAATGGCGGCGACGTCGCCAGTCTGAAACCAGCCTTTCTCATCCACCGGACAATCTTCGGAGCCAGGCTCATCGGACAGGCCATAGTAGCCTTTCGCCACCCAGTTACCTCGAACTTTCAGTGCACCGGACGCTACACCATCCCATGGCAGCTCTTCGTTATTCTCATCGACGATACACATCTCTATGCCGAAAACGCCGCGCCCTTGCAGGCACTGCAAATCGGTGATTTGTTCCGTGCTGTAATCCTCCATTCCTTTCTTGAGAGCAAACACGGTGCCAAGAGGGCTGGTTTCTGTCATGCCCCAACCTTGCACTACCGTGCAATTATGCTGGTCTCTGAAACGCTCAATGATACTGCGTGGACAGGCCGCACCACCGACACTCACTCTTTCCAGGCTGGGTATGGTCTTGTTACTAGACTCGAGGTAGTCCAACAGTGCCATCCAGATCGTAGGCACGCCGGAAGTGACTGTGACTTCCTCGCTAACCATTAGGTCGGTCAGGGTTTCGCCATCGGCCATTTTAGGTCCCGGTAGCACCAATTTTGTTCCCACCATTAATGCCGCATAAGGTGCGCCCCAGGCATTCACATGAAACATCGGTACAACGGGCAAGGTGGTTTGCAGGTTCGATGCTCCGGTGACATCAGGCAGGGCCCCTGATAGCGCATGCAGAAGAGTAGAACGGTGACTGTAGACCACGCCTTTTGGGTTACCAGTGGTACCGGACGTGTAACACATTCCGCTCGCTGTGTTCTCATCAAACTCTGGCCAGTCATAGTCGTCGGATTGGGCCTCCAATAACTCTTCATAACAGAGCACATTGGGCAAACTGGATTCGGGCATATGCGCCTTGTCGGTGAGAACAACCACGGTCTCAACCTTTGGCAGATGTTCTTTGAGCGCTTCTATCAAAGGCATGACGAGAGCATCGACAAACAGAATCTTGTCTTCGGCATGATTGATAATGTACGCCACCTGCTCCGGAAAAAGCCGTGGATTGATCGTGTGACAAATCATGCCGGCCCCAGAAACGGCGTAGTACAACTCCATATGACGATAGTCATTCCAGGCTAAAGTGCCAATTCTGTCGCCGAACTTGGCTCCCAGAGATTCCAAAACGTTGGCGAGTTGTCGAGAACGCCTGGCAAAAGTCTTAAAGTTCTGGCGATGCCGTGGGTTATCGACCGTCACCGAAACCATCTCTACCTGCGGAAAGTTCTTTTCCGCATGTTTGAGGATTGATGAAATCATGAGGGGCGTGTTCATCATGAGCGCTTGCATAACAACTCCTTTCTGTAGTGGGCCTTCTCGCCCACTTCTGTTCTTGTCTTATATTTCTTATATCAGCCTGGTGGCGACTACAGACCGATAGTAAATCTTACACTAATGTCCTGTCGCTTCGGAAAAATAGAAGTAATTGTAAGAGCCAATCTGTATGAAAATCACCTAGAAGGAATACGTTCTTCGCAACTCTCGCAACTCCGCTGGTCTGTGCTCTTCCAATAAAGCCCACAGCAAAGCCAAAGACTCAGCATCAATCTTGCCGGAGTAGTCAGATGGTCTGAAATGTAATTGAAATGCACGCATGGCAAACTGAGTTTGCTTATCCAATTCACTGGTGACCTCGATTTGATAACCCAGTGCCAGCAACGCAGCTTGCACAGTATCTATGGCGGGCGCCCCGGCAGAAAATTGTGCACTGTACTTTGCCGCCAAGGTCTGGTCCGGCCACACACCAATACCCTGCTCATAGAGTTGTTTCCACGGAAAGAGTGGACCTGGATCAGATTTACGCATGATGGCAATGTCAGAATGCGCGACGATGTCTATTGGATTGATGCCCGGATACCTCTCCTGGATGGAATGCAGCAGGTCTGCGAGCAATTCAATTTGCTCATCGGAGAATGGGACAAACTGACATTCCACCTCAGCCAATTCGATTTCCGGCACTGGTTTGTCGGTGCCAGTACACTCAAATTCGTTGACCACTTCAATGCCAATTGACCGGTCATTCAGATTAGTCTCCTCAGCCCAGTAACTCACTCCCGCATGCCATGCCCGCCGGTGCTCTGGCACTAATGAGTAAACGCGGAGTGACCTGCGGGGATAGGATGGGTCGCCAACTTCTGGTATCAGGTAGTGAGAACTTACCGGGCTTTCTGTACGAGTTGATAGCAGCCGTAGTGACTCCGCGAAGTTTTCCGCAGTAGCGTGAATAACAATATAGTCGATACGACTGTTCTGGTTCGTTGACTCCACATAAACCATAGAACCACTGCTACAGGCTGAGAGAAGCAGCAGCGCGAAACACTGACCTACTCGGTATTTCCGGATCGACTGAAATACATAACAGAGCGGATCGTTAAGGGATGTGGATTTCATGTGCTTCATTACTTATCAATTCTCGGGCACGAGAATTGTTAGTGCTTCATGCTTCTGTAGCGGTTCCCAAAGTTCACCGTAGAATACCACCCCTGCTGGTAAATCAAATAGGGCACTGGCAGTCCGTGGAGCCTTTTGGCTTCTTGACTAAAAGCCCAGAAACAAAAAAGCCCATGCCGAAAGGCATGGGCTTTTTATTGGTATCGCTTTTGATACTGGAGTAAACGTCTAGGCAACTTCTCCGGTTTCTTCTACCGTGATGTTGAGATCGAATCGATCCAAGGGCAGCTGACGCACGCGGATGCCCGTCGCGTCGAACACTGCATTCACCAATGCGGGAGCGATGCCTGGTGTGCCTGGCTCACCGGCACCACCGATATCATGCCCGCTGTTGATGACATGAGTTTCGATGTTCGGTGCTTCGTTCATTCTTACTGCCTGGTAATCATGAAAATTGCTCTGGGCAACGGCACCGTTCTCAATGGTGATCGCGCCGTGCAGTGCTGCTGTCAATCCATAGATAACACCAGACTCCAGTTGCGCGGCAATGCCGTCGGGAGCGACTGCGAGACCGGGGTCGATAACAGCGACAACACGATCCACAGACACTTCACCATTGACCACAGTCACTTCAACTACTTGCGCCACAAGTGAACCGAATGATTCCTGCAGGGAGATGCCGCGGCCGCGGCCTTCCGGAAGCGGACGGTTCCACTGCGCCTCTTCTGCTGCTTTGGTCAGCACGGCTAAATGGCGAGGGCTGTCCTGTAGTAGTTCGGCGCGGAATTCGAACCCGTCCTTGCCTGCAGCATTGGCTGCTTCATCGATAAACGATTCTGTAAAGAATCCATGCTGCGAGTGGTCAACACTGCGCCAGGCACCGAAGGGTATATGCACCGGGCTGCTGACATAACCAATATCCTGAGAAGCAACAGCATAAGGAATCAGTGGCGCTTCAATAGGCTCGTTCTTATTGGTATAGGTGTTTTCCCAGGCCAACAAATTGTTGTCTGCATCGAATGCCGCGCGGAAGCGGCTCTGCACAGCGGGTCGATAGAAATCCTGGCGGACATCCTCTTCCCGTGACCAGATCAATTGCACTGGCCGGCCAACTTCTCTGGCCAGATAAGCCACCTGCATGGCGTAGTCGGGACGCGCCTTGCGTCCGAAACCACCACCCATTGCATGATTGTGCAATGTGACATTCTCTGGATCCATCCCCAGAGTGGTTGCCACATCACGACGGAATCCCAACGGATTCTGGCAGCCAACCCAGATTTCCGCGCGACCATCGCGCACGTCAGCCGTGGCGTTTAATGGTTCCATACAGGTATGGGCAAGAAACGGCACATGGTAATCAGCATCGATCACCTTGGCTGCCGTTGCGAAAGCGGATTCTGCATCACCTTGTACGCGGTCGGTTTGACGCTCGGTGCCCGCAGTGATGTCGCTATCAAACTGCGCAAAGATGGCATCACTTGACACACCTTCGTTACCCGTTTCGCTCCATTGAACGTTGAGCGCCTGTACGGCACGATTGGCGGTCCAGTAGCTATCAGCAACAACAGCGACTGACTCTGTGGAAAGAGTTTCGCCTAACATGTTGTTCACGGAAGCCGCCGGGATCACAACGACATCAACCACGCCGTCGATGGCTCTTGCCGCACTATCGTCAACACTTACTACGCTGCCTCCTGGCACGGGGGAACGTACAACGCTTGCGTACAACATGTTTGGCAAGCGCACATCCAGGGCAAATTTAACCGAACCGTCTACTTTCGCAGGAATATCTCGTCGCGGTTTGTGGGTACCAACAATCTTGTAGTCCGCTGGGTCTTTAAAGGAAGGAGTTTGCGATGGGGTCATTTCTGCAACGACCGCTGCAAAGTTCGCATAAGGCTCGCGACGATTGGATGCTGCATGGATCAGGTGGCTGTTTTCAGTAACCACTTCAGCAACGGGCACACCCCAAGACTCAGCAGCGGCTTGCTGCAACATCTCGCGAGTCGCTGCGCCAGCAATGCGCATGGCCAGGATTCCAGTGGTACGCACACTCATGCTGCCACCGGTAATCTGCAGATTCAAAGTATCTGCGACCTTCATCATCGCACCATCAACAGTAGGAATCGCGAAGTCAGGAAAATCTATGCCGGCAAACAAGTAGCGACGGCCCGCCGAATAAGACGCGTATTCACCAATCGCAGGTGCTTCTTCCGTCTTCAATTGATCCCAATCGGCATCCAGTTCTTCCGCCAACATCTGACCCAAAGAAGTTTGTACACCCTGGCCCATTTCGGAATGGGGAATTATCGCGGTGATTACGTTATCGGCGTCGATCTTAACGTAGGTATGAATCAGACCTTCACCAGCCTCACCCATTTTTGCTGCCAGACCTTTGACCTGGTTTCCAGGTCGCATGGCAACGCCGATGATGACTCCACCACCGGCAACGATTCCTGTTGTTAGAAATGCACGTCTGGTCCACTTACCCATGGTTCACCCCCGCTACACTGTAGAACAGCTTCTCGTCGGATGAGGAAGCAACATTGGTGGATTTGATCGCCTCTTTAATGCGGCCGTACATGCCACAGCGACATATATTGCCCTGCATGGCGGCATCGATCTCAGCATCGGTAGGGTTGGGGTTGTTCGCCAGTAAGGCCGAAGCAGACATCAGTTGGCCTGACTGGCAATAGCCACACTGTGGTACCTGATGCTCAATCCAGGCTTGCTGCAGCGGGTGCAATTCACCCTCGGCAGGAGCAAGTCCTTCTATCGTTGTCACCTGTCTGCCTTCAACAGCAGAAACAGGTGTGATGCAAGAGCGCATCGCCTGTCCATCTATTTGTACGGTACACGCGCCACACTGTGCGATGCCGCAGCCAAACTTGGTTCCGGTAAGCCCGAGCTGCTCTCGAATAACCCACAGCAAGGGCTTAGATGGATCCACATCTACCGTTTGCTGAACGCCGTTCACCCAAAAGGAAGTACTCATCACTTTCTCCAGTGGTTTATCTAGTAGGGACCTGTCTTCGGTCTATATATTTGTTTTATATGGAAAATCTAGCCAGAAAATCAGGCAGCGAAGCCGGTTTTTGGCTACAAGTCGATCGAATCAGTTTCTAATTTTCTGACATATTATGCACTTTTTGTCAGATTGTCTATAATCGGTAACCACAATCTAGCTGACCAGACCCCAACCGCTGGGAACCTTAACAGTATGAACGAACCGAAACGGATTTCTGCCCGGGAAAAAGCGAAACAAACAGCTGTTTTTGACGCAGCTGCTGATGTTTTTGCGCAATACGGATTCCGCCGCACTACCATGAATGACATCGCGCAGGCTGCTGGCATCTCCCGCCCAGCGCTCTACCTGATGTTCGATAACAAGGAAAACCTGTTTCATGAACTGGCCGCCTACCGCATCAATCTGGCCCTGAAAGAAGCCAGGGCAGTTCTCGCTGGCAGCGACCCCGTGACCGAACGTTTTATCAATGCGCTGATGGTGTTTGAAAAGGTTTACACCGAGCCAGTGGCAAATTCACCCCATGGTGAAGAACTCATTGACGTCAACATGAGCCTGGCCGCGGATGTAATGAGCAAAGGCTATTCAAGTCTGGTCACAGCGCTGGCAAAAGTACTCAAAGAAGCCGAAGAGACCGGCGAGGTCAGTTTCGAGAACACGCCAATGACCCATAAGGTGTTTGTGGAGCTGCTGTTGTCTTCTATGAAAGGTATAAAGAAGATGGCCGCATCAAAAGAAGAATATCGAAAACAAACCCAAATGGTTGCACAAATCTTCCTGGCGAAAGTAGCCAACTGATCTGACGCCCCGCCCGCTGCCACTAAAAATTGTGGTTGTAGCTTGCCGATCTTTTCTGTGCGAGCATGCCAATTCTCACACCCAACCATAAAGCAAATATATGACACTTATGATCGGTCAAAACAGCGTTGTGTCAATGCACTACACGCTGAAAAACGATAACGGCGATGTACTGGACAGCTCGGAGGGTAAACCTCCAATGATGTACTTACATGGAGCCAACAACCTGATTCCGGGGCTCGAAGCTGAACTCACGGGTAAAAGCACCGGAGCCGCATTCAATGCAACCATTCAGCCAGAACAAGCCTATGGCACATTCAATGAGGAGCTCATTCAAGTAATCAGCAAGAGTCTGTTTGAAGGCGTTGAAACGATTGAAGTAGGCATGGCGTTTATTGCCCAGGGAGAAGGCGGAGCCCAGCGACAGGTGCGAGTCACTGACGTCGACGGAGACAGTGTAACCATTGACGCCAATCACCCACTGGCAGGAATGACCTTACATTTTGACGTTGAAGTGGTCGAGGTGCGAGAAGCTACAGCACAAGAGATCGAAGACGGCCAGGTTCACACTGGCAGCACAAGCCAATAAAACAGGAAAACTCAATGACTATTCAGCTGGAACGACTACTCAAGATTATTGGGGTTGCGGCTCTCTGCCTGTTTGTTTCTAACACCTTAGTTGCACAGAGCAATAGCACATCACCGACTCCGATCGATGGCGTGACCTTTCGTTTTATTGACAGTAACGGAATCACCATGCGCATCGCCGAGGCTGGCGACTCTGGTCCACTGGTGCTGCTGGCCCATGGCTGGCCAGAATCATGGTATAGCTGGCGCCACCAAATCACCTTTTTGGCAAATGCCGGGTACCGGGTGGTCGCACCGGATATGCGAGGTTACGGAGAGACCGATGCCCCCGCAGAAGTTGAGGACTACGACATCGTTCATCTCGCTGCGGACATGGTGGGGATACTCGACGCCCTGGGGGAGGAAACCGCCATCATGGTCGGTCACGACTGGGGTTCAATCGTGGCCTGGAATTCTGTCCTGATGCATCCGGAGAGATTCAGCGCATTAATTGCCATGAGTGTGCCCTACGGCGGTCGTGCCCCGCAGTCACCGATGGTGGGATGGCGCGCCGCCTTTGGCGACAATTTCTACTACATTCTTTATCACAATGAACCGGGCGGAATAGCAGAGGCAGAATATGACAGCGATCCCAGAGGATTGATCAGTCGCCTCTATCTATCACCGGATTCGCCCAGGCAAGCACCGACCATTACCGATCCCGCGCGCGCTGCGGGTGGTTGGATTGGGCGCCTGGGAGCTCCACTGGGTTTACCAGACTGGTTAGGCCAAAATGACCTGGACTACATTGTTGGCCAATTTGAGATGGCGGGTTTCCGCGGCGGTGTTAACTACTACCGAAATTTTCACCGCAACTGGGAAATCACAGAGCACCTTGCGGGTGTGCAGGTTAAGGTGCCCACGTTGTTTATCGCTGGGGAGCAGGACGTTGTCATCGGTGGCGCCACTAAAGACCAACTGACAGCACTTATGACTAATGCCGCACCAGATTTACAGGATGTGGTTCTGATTCCTAACATTGGACATTGGGTACAACAGGAAGCACCTGATGAAACCAATGCAGCCATGTTGCAGTTTCTGGAAGGACTCTAGAACACGCTGGGAACACCCATGCTGAAACTCTACCACTGTCATAACTCGCGATCGCTGCGCCCTTTATGGTGTTTAGAAGAGATGGGTTTGGACTACGAACTCATTACCATGCCGTTTCCACCGCGATTCGAATATGATGGTTACCTCGACATCAACCCTCTGGGGACCGTACCAACGTTTATCGACGGTGACCTGGTTATGACAGAGTCCTCCGGCATTTGTCACTACCTGGTTGAGAAGTATGGGCCCACACCACTGGGAATGACCGTCGAGGAGGCTGAATATGGTGATTTCCTGAACTGGCTTTATCGCAGCGACGCCACCTTCACCTTTCCACAAGCTATCGTGTTGCGCTACAGCAGACTGGAACCAGCAGAAAGACAGTTACCCCAGGCCGTGGAAGATTACACAATCTGGTTCCATTCACGATTGCGCTCAGTTGAAACAGCGCTGGAAAACAAGGACTACCTTGTGGGCGATCGCTTCACCGTCGCCGACATCAGTGTGACCTATGCCCTAACCATGGCGCAGCGGTTAGGCATTGATGATCGCTTCAAACCCAATACCAAACGTTATTTGGAATCAATGACGGCACGAGACGGCTTCAAACGTGCTATTCAGCGTGGTGAAGCTGGGTAGTATCCACACCAGGGCACGGAAGAGTTTCAATATCTGCTCCCTGCCCTTACCAGCCCCTTCAATGGTCTGCAAAACTGCTGTTCTAAACACGTTAAGAAATCTCCTATTTCTGTCGTAGTTCCCACAGAATAAGGGAGAAAAACTTCTACCTACTAATGGCAGAAGGCAGATTTTCCGTGAATTAGAACGACCAGACTGTTGAAGGCTCAATGTGGGTAGCCCGCTTCGTGTTTGCCCACATTGACGATAGACTCCAGCCCTATGGGCTGTTTTCAAGGATTTATCAGCAAGCGGTGTGAACATGGCAGTCGAAGGAATAGAAGGAACAGATGTACCTACAACTACGGAACAAGTCCCTCTTGTTTTGGTAGTCGATGATGATCCCATTATGCGAAACCTGATTGTGCAGGCGGTCGCTAAAGAGGGCTATCGTGTGATGCAGGCTGATAATGGCGCTGAATGCCTCACCCTGTTTCGGGAGCATGCACCAGACCTGGTGCTGCTGGATGCCGTCATGCCGGTAATGGATGGCTTTGCTTGCTGTTCTCAACTGCAAAACATCACTCCAACCACTGCCCTCACAAATGAGCACGTTGTTGAATTTGTAACACCTGATTCTACGGAAGAGTCTGAAGACGAATATGAGTTTCAGGAGAAAACTCCGGTATTGATGATTACTGGGCTTGACGACGATGAGTCCGTAGACAGAGCCTTTGACGCAGGTGCCAGCGACTACGTTACCAAGCCGATTCACTGGAAAGTACTGCGCCGCAGAGTGAATCGAATCATCCAACAATCTCACCTGCACAAAAACCTGGAGAAGGCGAATGCGGAGTTAAACAGACTGGCGTCAACAGATTCATTGACACAGCTTGCCAATCGCAAGCGGTTTGATGAGTATTTCACTCAACAGTGGAATCTAATGCACAGACTAGACAAAGAGATTTCATTGATTCTGTGTGATATCGATTTCTTCAAGCAATTCAACGACACTTATGGTCATCAAGGAGGAGATCGTTGCTTACGAGTCGTAGCTGCAGCAATCGCAAAACAAGTACACAGACCTTCTGATTTGGTTGCGCGCTACGGCGGCGAAGAATTTGCAGTCATTCTGCCGAATTGCGGCGCAAAAGATGCTGCGGACATTGCCCTGAAGATTTGCCAGCGCATTGAATCTCTGGAGATGGAGCACAAGGGATCCGAAGTTAGCGACTTTGTTACTCTCAGTATCGGAGTAGCTGGCTGCCTTCCGGCAATGGGCCAGGATTATCAGGATCTGATTGGCCTGGCGGATCGTGGACTATATTCAGCCAAAGAAGGTGGGAAGAATGGGGTCTACTTAGCCTATGATGAACACGAACCCTGCCTTCAAATCTCCAGCGGTTGAAGCGGCTGTTCAATTGGCCACCCAAGCTATTCCTGAGTCTCCTCCAGATAAGCATGAAGCTCTTTACAAGCAACATCCAGTTCTTGTTTAAGTAACTCAATCAATTCTTCCAACCTCTCCAACTTTCCATCCCGTGCTCTGATTTCGATTACTGAACATATTTCGAAGACATTCATTGCACCTACGTTACCACTACTGGATTTCAGTGCATGAGCCGTTTTCCAGAGACTCTCGGTGTCCTTATTATCAAGACTCTGTGTAATCTCTTCCAGGAGCGATTTCGATCTGCTCTTAAACAGGTCGATAATCTTCTCCAAAAGACTTTCGTCACCACGACTTCCCAGCGCCCGGATGTCGTCCAGCGCTTTTCTATTGATAGGATTGTCGTTTAATCCGATGGGCCAATCCTTGAAATCCATAAACCACTCCAGCTATCTGTTTGACCCTCAGCATTCAGTTAACACGACGAAGCAATCATCATGTGTGTAGACACCAAATAGAATTGGCTAAATTCTGTGGCCACACCTGGGGCATTGAAGTGA